>JBIJCX010000368.1:0-8156 GCA_044344465.1 Opitutaceae bacterium | reverse complement strand
CGCGGCCGTGTTGGACGTGACCGACGACGGCGAAAGAGTGAGTCTCGCTTTCAACCAGTATTATCCCGCGCCCGGCGGCCAGCACAAGCGGGGCATCGTGTGGGATCCGGAGTCGCGACTGTTCTGGGCCACCGGCAACCTCCCCGTCGACAGCCAGGAATCGTATCCGTGGTGGGAGGAAGGTCGGGCGCGGGGAAGCTTCATGGGCGGCGGTGGAAACGAGCGCCGCTTTCTCATGCTGTTCTACAGCGCCGACGGCCTGAACTGGTTTCAGGCGGGGTGTATCGCGCAAGCCGCCCGCATTTCACAGAGTTTCATGTACGCGCGGCCGATCGTCGAGGGTAACGATCTGGTCGTCCTTTCCCGCTCCAGCATCGACGCGCCGAATCAACACGACGCCGATTGCGCCACGTTCCACCGCGTGCGGAACTTCCGGGATCTGGCGCTGAATCTGTTTCCGGATCCTGAGCGGCCTTAACCGCTCCCGGCGGGCTGCTGCCTGGTTGCGCTGGTCAACGTGGACCCACCCTCCTCTTGCCAAGCCGCCTGCGCCGGCCTTCAACTCGCGCCGGCCAAACCATCCAGGTTGATTCGCTTCCCGCACCGCGACCTCAACCCAAACAAGATTGCGACGTCCATGAAAACGATCGTGCAAGCGAATTTGTTCGGCATTCTTCTTCCGCTGCTCGCGTTGACGCCGATTTGCCGCGCCCAAGTCGTCGCCGGCGACCGTTCGGATCCAAACCGCACGAACTCGTCATCCACCGGCAAACCGGACCATGGGTTTGGCAGTGAGGAAACCGTCGTCATGTCCCCCTTCGAAGTCGATGCAGCGGGCCAGCGCGGCTACTATGCCCCGAACACGATGGCGGGCACGCGGCTCAATTCGAAGCTTTCGGACCTGGCCTCTTCGATCGCCGTCGTCACGAAGGAACAGATGGCGGACTTCGCGCTGCTGGATATCAACGACGTTTTTCTCTACGAGGCCGGCACCGAGGGCACGGGCAACTATACCGAGTTCTCCTTCGGGAATAACGGCTATCCGCTCGACAACACGCAGCTCGAACCAAACCAGGCCAACCGCGTCCGGGGCGTTAGTTCCGCCAACACCGCCCGGGGCAATTTCGAAACGAGCGGCCGGGTGCCCATCGATCCCATCGACATCGATGCCGTGGAAATCAGCCGCGGGCCCAACGCCAATATATTCGGCCTCGGCAACGCCGGCGGCACGGTCAATGTCGTGCCCGCCAGCGCCAATCTCCAGCGCCACCGCTCGGAAATCAGCCTGCGCGGGGACACCTTCGCTGGCTTCCGCACCAGCGTCGACTTGAACCGGGTACTCAAAACCGGGAAGCTGGCCGCGCGGGGCAGCGCCGTGTATCAGCGCGATGGTTTCGATCGCAAGCCGTCCGGCACCGACACCACCCGCCTGAATGGCATGCTGAAGTACCAGCCGTTCAAGAGCACCACGTTTTCCGCGTCGTATTCGCACTATCGCATTTTCGGCAACCGCCCCAATACCACGATGCCGCGGGACACGATTACTTCGTGGAAAAATGCGGGCTCGCCGACGTGGAATCCCCTGACCACGAGACTCACGCTCAACGGCACCCCCAGCGCCGTGACTTACAACCAAACCACGGTTCCGTCCTATTTCATCAACACGGGCAGCAGCGGCCGGGTGGTTTCGAACCTGGCGGTCCAAGCCGACGGCGCGGTGGGATACTGGGGACCGGCCCATTCCGCCACCACGCCCAATCCGGCGACGGGCACCAACGCCTGGCTCGTCAACACCAACTCCCCGATTCGCGCCAATCAGCCTCTGTTCGCCGGCGATCCCTCGGTCACGAACCGGAGCCTCTACGATTGGACCTCGATCAACCTGGCAGCCATTAATTTCCTACGGGAAACGACCGAAACCACCCATCTCGGTCTCGAGCACTTCTTCCTCCACCGCCAGCGGCACGTGCTGGCGCTCCAGGCCGGATACTTCAAGGAGGACTCCGAAAAATATCGGCGTGACCTCGCGGGCGGGGCGGCGAGCGTCCGGGCCATGGGCGCCCTCTATGTCGATGTGAACGAATTCCTCCCCGATGGGCGGCCGAATCCCGATCTCCTGCGCCCCTTTCTAGGCATCTGGAACCAAAGTTCGAACTCCGAGCCGCTGACCCGCGAGACGTATCGAACCCAGGTGGTTTACAAGCTCGACCTGCGCGCGGAGAAGTCGCGGCTGCGCTGGCTGGGCATGCATCAGTTGTCCGGTTACGCGGAGCACAAGGAACAGGTTCGGCGTCTCCTCACCTACAAGGACTCGATTGTTTCCAGCCACAGCTGGCTCACGCCCGGCGAATCGCGGGCCAATAACGCCTCTGGGATCGCGAACAACTATTTCCGCTATTACGTCGGGGACAAGGTCGGTCAAAATGTGGACTACGCCCCGCATTCCCACGCGTGGGGGCAGTACAACTATACCTTTGGCGCCAATGGCAACCTCACCACCGAACCCGCGACAATCGGCCCGGCGGTGGTCAGCAACGGCACCGCCAGCGGACTCAACAACCGCCGTCAGATTCTCAAGTCGAAGGGCGCGGTGTGGCAGAGTTTCCTGCTCGACGACCGCCTCGTGACGACGCTGGGCCTCCGCGAGGACCGCAACTACAACCGGGGTGGCGTGGCCGCGGTCTCGCTGCCGGACGGCGTCAACATCGACATGAATGTCTTCAACCGCTGGGCGGCGGGTGACTGGACCTACAACCGCGGCAAGACCAAAACCGCCGGCGTCGTGGCCAAGCCGACCTCGTGGCTTCACCTTCATGCCAACGCGTCCAACAGTTTTCAGCCGCAGGTTGCGGCGGTGAATCTCTTTCTCCAACCGGTTCCGGATCCGAGCGGCGAGGGCCGCGACTACGGCTTCACGCTCGATCTGTTCAAGGGCAGGCTCGTCGCGCGTTTCAACCAGTATCAGACCAAGCAGGTCAACTCGCGCGCGACCCAGTCGGCCGGTCTCGCGACCCGCCTCCGGATGATCGACTTCGAGCCCACCAGCCCGGTCGCGCTCGTGCCGATGGCCACCGGCTGGGTGACCCGGGCGCACCCGGGATGGACCGCCAGTCAGATTAACACCGAAGTGGCGCGGATCACCCAGCTCGACGAGAAGTACCTGAACAACCAGCCGGACAGCCTGACGGAAACGAGCGATGTCGTGGCGAAAGGAAGGGAAATCGAAATCTTCTTCAACCCTTCCGCTTTCTGGACCACGAAGCTGAACCTCACGCAGCAGGAATCGATCGAGGCTCGAACCGCGCCCGGAATTACCAACTGGCTCAATCTCCGCCTGCCGGTGTGGAACAGCATCATTGATCCCGAGAAAAACATCCCGTGGTTCACCACTCACGTCTATGACTCGGCCAGTCCCTTCGACCGTCTCACCGCCCAAGTCACGACCCCCCTCAATGTCGCCAAGGCCACGGAAGGGAAGAGCCGGCCGCAGATTCGCAAATATCGCGCCAACCTAATCACGAGCTATCGGTTGGATGGGCTGACGGACAACCGCCTTTTGAAGGGCTTCAAGGTCGGGGGCGGCGTGCGCTGGGAAGACCGGGGGGCGATTGGGTATTATGGCGTCCAGCAGCTGCCGGCATCCGTCACGCAGCTCGATGCCAGCCGGCCGATCTATGACAAACCCCGTTCATATTTCGACGCCTTCATCAGCTATCGCACGCGACTCTTTGCCAACAAGGTGGGCACAACGATCCAGTTGAACGGACGCAATCTCCAGGAAAACGGACGGCTCCAGCCGATCGCCGCCTATCCCGACGGCACCGCGAATGTCTATCGGATCGTCGATCCCCGGCAGTTCATCCTGTCCGCGACGTTCGACCTCTAGGCTGGTGGCACCACCCCTCTCCCGATTACTCCCATGCCCACTCCTTCCGCATCGTCATCCCTGCTCGACCGCCGCGCCTTTCTCGCCCGCAGCGGTTTAAGCGCCCTCGCTTTCGGTTATCTCGGCCAGACCACGCCGCACGCAGCGGGAGAACCGAGTGCGCCGAAGCTGACCGCCCGGTGGCCCCGGGCCCTGGTCAATCGCTTCCACGTCAGCAAGATTTGGTCCGATGGCCGGCACAACGGGTTTCCCGGCATCGCCCGCGTGGGCAACTTCTACTACATCGTGTTTCGCAACGCCGAGAATCATTTCGTCCAGGACGGCACGCCCAGAATCATCATCATCCGCGCCGCGGCCGACGATTTGGGCAAATGGACCCAGGTGGGGGAATTCGCCACCGACCGCGATGCGCGCGATCCGCTCGTCTTCGACAACCAGGGCAAGGTTCAGGTCGTGTATCACAACAAGGAGGACTATTACTCGCAGTCCGCCGATGGCTTGAACTGGCCGGCGCCGCGCCTGCTCGACACGGAGATCGTCCCGCCGCGGCCCGATAACAAACTGGCCCTGACCTCGACACGCCGCTGGCTTTTCCGCATCCGGCGGGGACCCGACGGCGCTTTCTACAGTTTGGGCCGCTGCGGGATCAAGGAGTCGAAAACTCCCGGCCGGTTCGGCCTCATCCTCTATCGCTCCGAGGACGGGGTGAAGTTCAAGGCCATGCACACCTACGGCGAGGGTCCGATTACGGGGCTTCCCAGCGGACGCGGGACCGGGCACGAAGCGGACGTCGGCTGGTCGGGCGACGGGACGTTCATGGCCGCGATCCGCAACTCGCGGAATGACGGCGTCGTCGTGGTGGGCCCGCCGCCCCTCGGCCCGTTCCGCGCGCTCACCACCGGCACGATGACGTTTGGTGGACCCGCTCTGCACACCACGAAGAAGGGCGGCGTGCTCGTCGCCGGCCGCCACCGCGATCCGGTGACGCAGCTTTCCTATGTTCGCGTTTCCACCGTGATGCCCGGCGGGGTGGACAACCACGTGATCCTCCCGAGCGGCGGCGATTGCGCTTACCAAAGCTTCGCCGACGGCCCGGGCGACACCGTCTTCATGGTCTATTACTCATCGCACGAACATCCGCAGGCCAAGGGCGCCGGACGGACTCCGGCCAACATCTACCTGGCCCACCTTACTGTGCGGCATGAGGATCCCAAATAGCATTCGCATCCTGCCATTTCTCGCCTGGCTGGCGGCGGGCTGGATTGCGGCTTCCGGCGCCGGCTCGCAGCCGGACGGCGCGGCGAGCTTCTTTTTCCGCAACGGCGACCGCATCGTTTTCGTCGGCGATTCGATCACCGTCGAGGGCGGCTACGTGCGCTATATCGAGAACTTCATCCGCACCCGCTTTCCGGACTGGATCGTCGCGGTGCGAAACGCCGGCATCAACGGCCAGATCGCCCAGGGCGGGTTCGAGGTCATCGACACCGATGTGCTGACGTGGAATCCCACGGTCGTGATTATCAACTACGGAATGAATGACGGCCGGCGGCGTTCGGGCGGCGCCGAACTCTACCAAGCCGGCATCGTTCCCTATGTCGACAAGCTGCTGGCGAAGGGGATTCGCGTGGTCCTCTGCTCCAACACCCCCGTGGACATTGGCGACAAACCCGGCGAGTTCACCAGTCACAACCAGACGTTTCTCGAGATGGCCACCTTCGCCGCCGGCTTCGCGCAGCAACGCGGCATCCCGTTTGTCGACCAGTTCGGCTTCTGCCACCGCGTCTGGGGTGAAAACCGGCGGCGTGCGAAACCAATCCCGGTGAGCCACCAGACGCTGGTGCCCTACCCGTCGGACTTTGTCCATGCCCGGGGCCCGGGCCAGATGACCATGGCCTATATTATCCTGAAAACACTGGGGGCGCCCGGCGAAGTCTCGTCGGCGGAGATCGATATATCCACGGGGAAGACGCGCGGCCACCGCAGCCAGATCGCCGGACTCGAGGTGTCCGCCGATCGCAACCGGGTGTCGTTCACGAGGTCCGATCTGGCGTCGCCCTGCTGGATCGACGATCGCGCCCCCTTTCCCGGCAGCCTCGGCCTGGAGTTGGTTCCGTTCCGGGAAGAAATGAACCGCATGCCGCTCCTGGTCAGCGGGCTCGCACCCGGCCGCTACGAACTCACGATCGACGGCTATGCCCTGGGGGTCTTTTCCGCGGCCCAGCTCGCTGCAGGCATCGATCTCGCGGCCGATGCGCGCAACCCGCTCTTTGAAACCGGCCGTCAGGTCGATGCCAGGATACGCACCCAGGCGGCCGCCACGTACGCCGCCCGCCAGGTCCGGTTTTTTCGGCCGCCGTCGTGGTTGAAGATTCCCGATCTTCCATCCCAGCAGGAACGGGAATTTTCCCGCCGAATGGGATCCATCGAGGCGTTTGATGCCACGATTCGGATGGCGGCGGCCCCCCGTGCCCGCACCTATCAGCTCAAACGGATCGAAGATTGAAACCCCGATGAAGCCGAACTTCCTCCCTTGGTTCGTTCTCGCCGGCCTCAGTTTCGCCGCCCTCTCGCGCCTCCACGGCGGCGAATCGATCGCGGTGGTCCGCGTGGCGGAAGGGGAGCGGATGGTTCACGTCGTCGCGTCCCCTTTCACCCATGAGTATTACCAGCCGCGATTGGAAGCGATGCTCCTCCATCGCTACGCGCCGTTCGGTCTGAAATACCGCCGGGTTAAGAGCTCTCTGGCCGAACTGGCGGGAAATCTGGATGCGCTGGTGCTGGTTCACCGGCCGAGCCTCGTGATGATCCAAACCGGCAACTGGGATCTGGTTCGCCTACGGCATTACGAGTTCACGGAGTATCCCAAGCATTTGGAACACGTCGTCGCGAGGTTGGCCGAAAAACGGATTCGGATGATCATCTGCTCTCCGATCCCGATCGGCAGCGACAGCCGAAAAGGCCACCTGGTATTTCCGGTCGATGAAATGAGCCGCTGGGCCGGAGCGACACGGCAAATCGCGGCACGGCACGGCGCTCCATTCGTGGATTTGTTCTCGGCCGCCATCGAATGGAAGGTGCCCGGCTCCACCCGCGCGGCGAATTACTATAGCGCGGAGCAGCATCGGGAGTCGTTCGAGCTCCTGCGGCGCCAGCTCCGCTTTGAGCCCTCCGCGACGACCGTGACGGTCGACGCCAAGGCGCGCACCGTGAGTTCGGACCTGGCCAAAATCCGGGAAGTGACGTGGGGCGTTCAAGCCATCACGCTCACGATTGAACCGATGCTCGGCGAAGGATCGGTGGTGCTGCGTGTCCAGGGACTGGCGCCCGGAAACGTCTCGGTCGAGATCGACGATCGGGCATCCCCCGGAGTCCGATCGACGTCCGACTTGGAGCGGGGCATCGAGCTTGGTTCGGGGCTCAAGCCGCCGCCGGATCTGCGCGCGCTGCAGGTGGAAATCGATCGCGGTCAGGACCTCGCGACCGCGCTCACCCAGATCCATGATTACGGGCTGCCAGAGTGGTTGACCCTCGCCGATTTTGCCGCCCAGAAGAGTGCCGCGCTGAGCGAAGTCGTTCGAAAACTGGAGCTGCAGGACGCTCGATTCGCCGAACAGCTCCGGCCGTCCTCGATGCGGATCAGGATCAGCCCGGATATTTCACGGTTACGATGAACCCTGTGCTGTTGTCCGGACCGGATCTGTCGCGGCGGCGCCCGGGAGACCTACTTTATGCCGAAGCAATTACCGCACACTAATCTTCCCACCCGCCGGCAGATGCTGGCGTTGACCGCCGCGGCCCTGTGCGCGCCACGTCTGCTCCTGGGGCAGAAGCGCCCGGAGGCCGGGCTGCACATCGAAAGCATCACACCAAGAGGGCCGCTCGTCTCGAAATCAACAATTGCAGGGCACCGGCTCAGCGACAACGTCGTGCCGGCGCATCCCAATGGCTGGCAGTTGAGCAAGAACCGCTGGATGATCTTTTATTCGACGCGCGGATTTCGCGGCATCGATGACGATTGGAGCATGGTGTATCAGCTCCGCAAAGACTCCCCGGACGGGCCGGTGATGCGCGAGGGACTCTTCAAGCGCACCCAGGATGGGTGGGATGCGGTCGGGGACGGCAGTACGCCCTGCTCGATGCAGCACTCCCATCCCGTGATCTTCGGCGTCCCCCGTGGGGCCGTGATCGGGGGCAAACCGGCGCCCCACGCCAATGTCTTCGCCGCCACGTGGCGCCGGAAGGCCGTGCACTGGATTCAGGCGACAAATCG
>JBIJCX010000367.1:0-8157 GCA_044344465.1 Opitutaceae bacterium | reverse complement strand
GGGCAATTGCGCTTGCGGCATACCGGGCGCGATATGCGCACCCAGCGCCGTCGGCCAGTCAAAACGGCCCGACCCAATTCCTCGAGCCCCGTCGCACACGGGCTCGGATCAGGAGGTCTGAGCCTCGGCATCGGCTGAGACGACGGCCGCCATGTGCTCAGCGTGGAACTGGCCAAGCGGGAGAGCGTGAGCAGCTGAAAGACCACCTGCTGCGTCTGAGGGAACGCCGCCTGCACGGCGTGCGCCCGGCCGCCGGCGACGACCATGCCGGTCTGAAACGAGCGATCATCGCAACCCCGCCCGAAGCGCACTGGCCGCGCTGCTACGTGCACTTCCTGCGCAGCGCGCTCGACTAACGGACTTAACTCCACCGATTCAGCTGAACAGGCCGTTCATGTTCTCGGTCCAGCAGGTGCGCCCGGCCGGGCACACCACAAAAAACGCCGGAGGCGGTGGCCTCCGGCGTTGGTGGGAAACAACTGGGGGAGCGCACGTCGCCCCGCCCCATGAATCGTCCGCTTACCTTTTCGCGATCGCCCGGGTGGCGGTGCCGCCCTGAGTCGAGGTCACCACGATGGCCGTCGTCGTGGCCGGGATCGTCAGGGTGGGCCGGGCCAACCACGCGCCTCGGGCGTCGGCGGTCGCACGGGCGATGACCGTTCCGCCAGCGGTGATGGTGACCGTGGAGTTGAAGCCCGCCGTGCCGCTAATATTCCACAAGGACGTTGAGTTCCTATAATCAGCCACCGTAATCGCGACCACATCTTTGACCGCGACGGTTACCCTGGCCGTGGCGGTGCCGCCGCGACCATCGGAGACGGTGTAGTTGAAGGTCTGCGGCGCCGCGCTGGACGCGCCGGCCACCGGCCGGTAAGTAACGGTCTTGCCCGTGCCGGTAATCGTGACCGTGCCAGACACCGGTTGCGTCACGGCGGTGATCGTGAGCACATCGCCATCCGGATCGCTGTCATTGGCCAGGACGTTGATCACGACCGCGGTGGTCCCGACCGTCGACGCGGTGTCGGCCACGGCCACCGGCAGGCGGTTGGCGACCGTCACGGTCACCGTGCCAATGGCCGAGCCTCCGTTGCCGTCCGAAACGGTGTAGGTGAAGGTGGCGACTCCGGAAACTCTCGGAGTGAAGACGATCGCCTTGTTGGCTTGGGCGCCGGTGGTGAGGATACTCGCCGTGCCGTTGGGGCTTTGGGTGATCGCCGTGACTGTGAGGATATCGCCATTTGCGTCAGTGTCGTTAGCCAGGACACTGATGGTGACAGGCGCCCCCACGGTCGTGGCGGCCGAATCAGCCACGGCTACCGGCGGGGTCCTGATCGTGACCGTCACCGTGCCGACGGCGGAGCCGCCCCGAGCGTCGCTGACCGTGTAGGTGAAGGTCTGCGGGGTGGCCTTATTAGCCAGGCTCGACGTAAACACGACCGAAGGACCGCTGATTTGCGCCGTGGCGCCGCCCGTAGCGGTGACGCTGGCAATCGAAAGCACATCGCGGTCGAGGTCGGTGTCGTTGCCGAGTACGTTGATGGTGAGCGGGATTCCGGGGTCGGCCATCGCCACATCGTTGACCGCCGTGGGTATATGATTGAGGGCGACCAACACGGTGGCGGTGGCGAAGCCGTCCCGGCTATCGGTGGCGGTGTAAGTAAACTGGGTCGGGCCGGCGGCACCGGCATTCCAAGTGAAGATCACCGACTTGGCGTCGGGGCTGATGACGGCGACCGCACCGGCCGGTTGCGTCACGGCGCTGATCTTCAACACGTCCTTGTCCGGATCGCTGTCGTTGGCGAGGACGGCCAGCGTCGTGGAGGTCCCCAGGTTGACCATGACGGCGTCAGCGACCGCCGTCGGCGCCAGGTTCTGGATCACCGTCACGTTGGCCGTGGCCGAGCCGCCGCGGCCGTCGCTGATCGTATAGGTAAAGGTCTCGATCGGCAGCACCCCTGCCAGCGGCGCGAACCGGATCGTGGTGCCCACGATCGTCAGGGTGGCGCGCGGGTTGGCCGAAACCGTGGTGATCGTCAGTGGGTCGCCGTCGAAGTCCCGGTCGTTGGCCAGCACATTAATCGGGAGGGTTTGGCCGACGAGCGCGAAGATGGAATCCGCCAGCGCAACGGGCGCTGTGTTGATGGTGACGGACACGGTCGCCGTCGCCACGCCGCCCCGACCGTCGCTGATCGTGTAGCTGAACGTGTGCTCGCCGGTCGTGCCTACCGACGGCAGGTAGCGCAGCGCTTTGCCGCCGGCTTCAATCGAGACCGTGCCGACCCGCACGAAATTAACGTCCGGCTGCGTCACCGAGGTGATAACGAGCGGATCGCCGTCCGGGTCCGAGTCATTGGCCAACACGTCAATCATCCCGCTTAGTCCCGCCGTCACGGTCGCCGTGTCTGCGACAGCCAAGGGCGCGCCGTCGACGAGCACGGACACCGTCGCCGTGCTGGAACCGCCGCGCCGGTCCGTGGCCGTGTAGTTGAAGGTGTGCAGACCGCTGCTTCCGACCGGAGCGGTGTAGGTAATCGTGCCGTCGAGCGTATTGATGACGGCCGTGCCCGCCGAGGGCTTGGTGACCGCAGCAATCGACACGCGGTCCCCGTCGGGATCGGTGTCGTTGGCGAGGACCGACAGCACCAGCGGCGCGGTGCCGAGCGTGGCCCCCGTATCATTGACGGCCACCGGCGGACGGTTCACGGCAGCGGACGGCATGCCGACGCTGACGTCCAACGTCGTAGCGCCACCCCCACTGGAGATCACTGTTATTTTGGACGGAGGCGCCTTGAGGGGCACCTCAATCGAATCGGTAAAGGTCTGGTTGGAGGCCTCCCCATCGACGCCGATCAAGCGAAAGGTCTCCGGCGAGTTGAGTTCGGCCATGGTCGCAGCCACCGTGAGCGTCTTGGTGACGTTGGAATAGTCGGCCTTGGTGACCACCACCACGGAGGTGACGGGCACCGTGGAGACGACACCCGCATCGTCGACGCCGGTGATGGCGGTCGGCAAGGTCGGGCCACTGCTGATCCACTGTTTGTAATAGGAATTACCCAGGGGACCGTTATTGCTCAGTAACGTGCCGGCGACGCCCGTGGGGACCGACAGCCGGCCGGTGACCGCGTTGACCCGCGGCGGAGCAGGATAGATCGTCATCGTGGGCTGCGTCCAGGTCGGCGTTCCACCGGGCTGGCGCGCCTGCAAGGTGGGTTTCCCTTTCGCGAATACGTCGAGGCGCACATCGCCCGGAGCGTCATACTTGGACGCCCGGATCAGGCTGATATCGCTTTCCAGCGGGGTGGTCTTGAGCCGACCCGTCACGCTGAACTGGTCCTGAAACCAAACCCAGCCGTTGGGGCCCGACAGCCGAATGAAGTTCTTACCCAGCGGGCTGCCCGTCACCGGAGAGGGCGTTTCCTGTTGGCCCGCATAAGAGCGGCCTTCAAATCGGTGCGCGGGCAACTCCTTGCCGCCCGGAGTGTCGGAATGCAAGAGAAAGGGCCCGATCCCACCGAACATGCACTCCACGAAGCCTTCCGGAGCCAGCGCGACGCCGACGTCGTCCGTAAACCAAAGCCGCTCACCGGCGAGTTGGTTCTTAAACGTATAGGTTTTGTAGGGGGTCTCCAACACGTAGTCGCCCGAGTAGGGCAATATTTTCAGATGGATACGAGTGCGGCTGAAAACGATTTGGGAGCCCGGCACTTCATCATGGCCGGTCGAAAAGGCAGCCTCGAGAGCTAATATGACAATAGCTTTCGTCGTGGTGTCCTCGGGTTTGCCCGCATTGGCCCCCAAAGGGATGGGGATGTCCTCAGAAGCGGCGGAAGCCATATAGTAGAAGTGCTCGTTAGGAAACGTCGACGGGGTGGTGGGGGGATAAACATAGCGTTCAGGGGCAACCGTATCACCCGGCCCGAGCAGCAGCAACATGTTCTCCAGTTCGCCGGCGCTGAGGGCGGTGCCGAGCTCGAAGGCGACTCCGCTGCTATCCTGATACCACTTGGGGTAACCGAACGCGGGATCAATCGGCCCGAGCCGGTGGAGCGAACCGCCGGTGAGGGGCGATTGGGCGAAGGCCGTGGAGACGATTCCACCCAGGAGGGCGACGATTACCACCAAGGGCTGAAGGGCTGGTGAGAGGATCCCTCTGCGGGGCAGGCGCGAGACATGAAGTGGGTTCATGGAAAAATTGGATCGGTGAGTGAGGAGCGCGACAACTTTGCAGGGTTAACGACTTTTTGTCGCAAGGATCGCCCCCTCCCGCGAAGGCCCGGACCGGGCGGCGGATACTGCTTACTTTAATATTTTTCGGGGGAACGGAAGGGCAGGCGCAGACCGGGGCGACCTCTCCGGAACGAGGAGGAGGTCGCCCCGGCTGAGCGGAGCGACTGCGGTGCGTGGGGGCGGCTCAGCTGAAGAGCCCGGGATGCGACTTGATGTAGTCAGTCGGCACGCCGCAGATCTCCGGCGGGACACTGAACCACTGCCCGTTCAGGCAGGGCGGATTCGTGGCTCCCGTGACCGGGTTCACGCCGCAAATTTCCATCTGCTTCATCATGCGCATGTCCTCGTGGTTGTTATTGTGGCAGTGGAACACAAACGGACCGGTAAAGGTGCGGAACTTCATGAGGATCTCGGCCGTCGTGTTGTCCTCGAGTTGGGTATGATCGCTTTTATATTGGAACGGGTCCTTCGGCGCCTGGCCGTTGATCCGGAGCAGCTGGTGAGATTCGACGTGAATGTGGATGGGGTGCCACCAGCCTCCGCTGCTATTGCGCAGAACCCATTTTTCGACCGCGCCCTGGCGGATCTGGGCGTCGCAGCGGTAGGCGGAGTAGAACTCGCCGTTGATCTGCCAGGCGCCGTTGGAGCGGTTGAAATCGAAGTAGCGGGTGACCGTGGCTTCGGACTCGGCAATGTTGGTGTGCGGACGAATCGTGCCGGTCGGCAGGGTGAAATCCGGATACGCCTTGTTCACGGTTTTGCCGACGTTGAACTTGATGATCTTGACCGGATTCTTCGTATCTATGCCATCGGCTTTACGCCCGCCGGTCTGCTGCATGATGTTCTCCAGGTAGATCGTCTTCCCGGCGAGTTTGCTGAAATCGACCACGATATCGGCCCGGCGGGCTGGGTTCAGGTAGATTTGAGAGGTGGTAATGGCTTTGGGGAGCAGCCAGCTGTCATTGCCGAATTGCTGCATCGTCTGGCCGTTGCTCAGGCGCAGCACGTAGTGGCGGGCGGGCGAGGCACCGAGTAAACGGAAGCGGTATTTGCGGGGCTCGACGTTGAGAAACGGCTGGGTGACGCCATTGACCGTGAAGAGGTCGCCGAGGCGGCCGTCGTGGTCCATCGGGTCCCAATGGAGCGACCCGTCGGCGTTAAGGCGCTGGTCGGTGAAAGCCAGGGGGATGTCATACAGGCCCTGCTGGGTGGCACCGGCAGGGGTGAGCATGAGTCGCCCCGTGCTGTTCCGCAGATCGACATCGGGCAGGTAGCGATTTTTGATGAGATTTTCCTCGAGGGTATCGGTGAGCAGGCAAAAGCCGGCCATCCCACTCGTGACGTTGTGAGCCGTGACATCGTTGCCGTGATCGTGATACCACATCGTGCTGGGGGCCTCGGTTACGTCCTGTTGGCCGTTCACCTTGGGCGCGATGTGCGGGTAGAAATAGTCGCGCTGCTGATTCGGGAAGACGTAGAAGCAGGGATGGCCGTCGGCGTGCGACGGGGTGTGCCCGCCGTGCAGGTGCAACGACGTCTCGGTGTCCGCGAGTTCATTCTTCGTCCGGATCACCATCGGCTCGCCCAGCCGGGCCCGGATGGTCGGCCCGGGGGTGGTGCCATTGTAGCCTAAGATGGGCGTGTTTACGTTCGGGAGAATTTGCGCCGTGCCGCGACGGAAGTTGAGGGTATGCCGTTTTTCGGCGAAGGGTCGGCCGGTCTCGGGATCGTTCAGCACCCAGCTGGCTTTATTGAAGGAGTGCGCAGGATTATACTCCGGGGCGATGCCGTGATACACCCCGGGGGAGCCGACCGTCGCGTCGGCCGAGCCGGGGGCGGGGTTCAATACGGCGGGAGCGAGGCGGCCGGGAATCGGCAGTGGGCGGGTGAACGGGGTAAACCGGAACGGCGTGGCCGGACCGGCATTCGCGAAAGCACTGGGAGCAAGCCGCAGGTAGGGGCCAATGCCGGCCGCAAGGGCGGCGGCGATACCGCCACGTTGCAGGAACGTCCGGCGAGTGAGGTCAGGGGTTTTCGTGGTGGTCGTTTTCATAGTGACTATATCGGTGGGAGGAGGAGGAGCGGTGTGGAGGGCAGAAATCGGCGGCAGCTTCTTAATTGAGACCAAACTGGCGCTGCCCCCGTGAATCTTCATTTATCAAGAACTTGTTAAATTCGTTTTCCGAGTTCGCAGCGTTGACGACTTTTTGTCGCGAGCCCCGATCTTAGGCAGGTCGGTTAGCCCAAGTTCGTCTGTTCGGGCCGTAGACGAAAAAGTTCCAGAGATGAGGCGCCCCGCGGCGAAGGTGTACCTACGAGGTAGCCGCATGCGTCCGGACAATGTAGTGCCGAACACCCCCTTGTTCGGCGCGGCGGATTCCGCGATCATGCCGGCCGGTTCCTGGGCGGAAAATAAAAAGGCGCGGTGCGGCGGTTACAGCTACTGGCTACTGTGCGAGACAGTGCGCACTGCGTAGGGGCCGCGCCGGCGGGGGGGGGGTGGCGTCGCTCGGCCGGTTGGACACGGCGGAGGTCGCGGGACTGCGCTCCGGCGGGGACAATCTGGCCGCGCGGCGCCGCGCCCGGCCCGCCCGCCCGCCCGCGCGGACCGCCGAGTTGCCCGGGAGCATCGGCGTTTAGTATCAGGGTGAGTATTACTCAATTATATTGGGCCCGGATTCACCTCCCAATTTGAGTAAGTGTAACCTCTGGGGTTACCCTCCATGCCGGGTGATTTTCGCGAGGCAAGTGACCGAATAATATTAGACTGACGTTTTGTTTCGACCGAAGCCGCGCAGGCATCGCGCAGGAGGCGGAGCGCGGGACCAAGGGTTCTGCGGCGGTCGCGAGTCGGGAGCCACTGGCCGGGCGGGAACCTCGGCTGGCGGTAAAAAATATTCTTTACCAGTCGCCAGGTACCCCAGCGGGGTGGCGCGCGCGCCCGCCGCGGCGTTGGGCCAAAGAAGTTTCTCCTCCGAAGCGCAACCTCCGACCGAAAGAGATTTATCATGGAATACATTTGCACCGCAGAGACGGCAGAGGACGCAGAGATTGCGCTGACTTGGCTCTCTGCGAATTCTGCCGTCTCTGCGGTGCTCCCTGCCGCAAGCTCCGGCCATCCACGCGAAGAAGAGGTCCGAGATTTTCACCGGAAGACCGTGCAATTCATCACCGCCGTGGTCGTCGACTCCCAGGCGCCGAACCGGTCGCCACAGCGCAACGCCCACTGTCGGGGATTTCAGTGACGCCAAGATTTCGTCTTCATGCTTGAAGTCATCATCAACCGTCAGGCCGGTGGGCGTGGCGGACCCCGGACGTCTGGGCTGCGGTCGCGCAGGTGAGCTCGATCCCCTTCGTGCCGAGGTCGCCAGCACGCACAAGACGGCAGCTGGCGCAGGGGGGTTCCGGAAAACAATTCCCGTCTTTTCCGCCATGTATTTATACGAACGTCTCGTGATATTTGGACGATAGTCGCAACACCACTCGCTCACGCTCGCAGCTACCAGCAGTCAAAAACTCAAATGACGATGGGAAAACACCTCGCTCCACCCGCAAACCCGCCGCCCTCGCGTCCAGCGCAATTCTTGCCCGCTCCACGGCCAAAGCCTGTTGTCAGTCTAACTCAAATACCAACCATCGATGGCAATTGGGCGCCTAAATCGACGCGGTAAAGGTCCGCTTGGAGACCTCCCCGTCGACGCCGAGCAGGCGGAAGGTCGCCGGCGAGTTGAGATTGGCCGTGGCCGCAGCCGCCGTGAGCGTCTTGGTGACGTTGGAATAATCCGCCTTGGTGACCACCACAGTGCTGATGACGGGCACCGAGGCAGCCAAACCCGCATCGTCGACACCGCTTATGGCTGCCGGCAAGGTCGGGCCTCTGCTGATCCACTGTTTGTAATAGGAATTACCCAGGGGACCGTTATTGCTCAG
>JBIJCX010000533.1:0-4427 GCA_044344465.1 Opitutaceae bacterium | reverse complement strand
TCTTGTAAAGGTTGGGAATCATCAGCAGCAGGCCTTGCGACGCGGTGAACGTCGTCGTCAGCGCCCCGCCCAGCAGCGCGCCGTGCACGGCCCCGGCGACGCCGCCCTCCGACTGCATTTCGACCACGCGAGGCACCTCGCCCCACAGGTTGAGTTGGCCGGCGGCCGACCACTCGTCACACGACTCGGCCATCGCCGAAGACGGCGTGATCGGGTAGATGGCAATCAGCTCGTTGAGCCGATAGGCAACGGAGGCTACGGCCTCGTTAGCATCGCAGGTGATAAATTCAGGTGTGCGCGGATGGGACATGGCTTATGGCGCAATCGGGGGATCCCGATCGCAATCTGATGGTGCCACGAAGCCGTGAACGGCACTACGCAGCCCTTGCCATTCCCGGTGCATCAATTGCGGGAAGCAGTGACCACGCATCCCTTGGCGAGTCCTTCGCACCGATTGGCCGGCCGCGAGAATCCGTTTGTCTCGGCCCCGGTGGCGCCCCAACGTACGGCTGCCATGAGCAGCCATCCGATTGCTGACTCTCCCCTGCCGCCCGCACGGGGCGAAGCACGCAGACGCGCGTTTCCCGGGCCCGGCATTTTGCCCGCCGATAAGCCGGCTGAATTCAATCCCGCAGTCCATGAAAACTAATCTGAACCGGCGCCGCTTCCTCAAATCCACCCTCCTGGGCCCGACGGCCGCGGGCCTCGGCTTCTGCTTTGAGGATCGCGCCCTCATGGCGGCGGCAAAGGAAACCCGCGCGGCTCTCCCCGCGCCCACCACCCCGTCCGCCACCCCGATGCCGCACGGCAAGATCGGCCAGCTCACGATTAGCCGGCTCATCTGTGGCGGCAACCTCACGAGCGGCTTCGCCCACAGTCGGGACCTCATCTACGTCTCCTCTCTGCTCAAGAACTACTTCACTGATGAGAAGGTTTTCGCGACTTGGAAAAAATGTGAGGAAAACGGGATCAACACCGCTATCCTGCGCGTCGACGACAATGTGGCGCGGCTGATCACCGAATACTGGCACGGCGTGGGCGGCAGTATGCAGTGGATCGCGCAGTGCACGCTGCCGAAGGACGACTGGAAGTCGGCCATCCTCAAGGCCGTCGACAAGGGGGCCCACGCGGCCTTCATCCACGGCGGCGTGGCGGACGCCTATGTGAAGGAAAAACGATTCGACGAACTGGCCAAGGCGATCGATCTGATTCGGCAAAACAAGCTGCCGGCCGGCATCGGGGCGCACATGGTCGAGGTGCCGATGGCGCTGACCAAGCAACAGATCGGGGTCGACTTCTGGATGAAGACGTTCAACGAAAAGAAATACTGGTCGGCCGGGCCGATGCCGCGGAACGACAGTGTGTTCGAGGAAACACCGGAAAAGACCCGGGACTTCATGCGCACGATCGACAAGCCGTGGATTGCGTACAAGGTGCTCGGCGCCGGGGCGATCCGGCCGGACGAGGGATTTCGTTACGCCTTTGCCAACGGGGCGGATTTCCTGTGCGTCGGCATGTTTGATTTTCAGGTCGACGAGGACGCGCGTATCGCCCGCGGCATCCTCGCCGCCGATTTGCCCCGCCAGCGATCCTGGTGCGCCTGAATCTCCCTCGCCTCGCGGTTTGGGCTTCTGCTCCGCCGGATCTTGGTTACAACCGTTGTCACGGTGAAGCCCGCACCGGCCGCGTGTCCTGCCAACGCGGAAGCGTGAATTGCACCCTGCCATCATGAGACTTCACCCCACCCTCCTGCTGGTAAGTGCCCTCGCGCTGTCGCCGATGTCAGTCCAATTGCCTGCCGCGGTGGAGATCACCGTGCCGCGGCGGGAAATTCTCCGGCAGCCCGCCGGCTGGTTCGCCTCGGAACAGGCGCTGGCGCTCGCCGACAACATTGTGGCGCAGCAATCGCCGCACGGCGGTTGGACGAACTGGAGCAATGAGGGCGGCATGCTGCGGCCGGCCACGCCGGAAGACGCGCCCCGGCTCATTCCCGCCTCCCTCGACGACGGCGCCACCACCACGCAACTGAAGATCCTCGCCCGCGTGCTCAGGGCGCCAGCCAAAGCCGCCCTGAGTTCGGAGCGTGCCGCGCGCTACCGGGCGGCATTCCGGCGTGGCTTCGACTATCTGCTCGAGGCGCAGTATCCGAACGGCGGATGGCCCCACCGATTCCCCGCCCAAGGTTACCACGCCCACATCACCTTCAACGACGACACAACCTACAACGTCATCGTCCTGCTCCGGGCCGCGGCCAACCGTGATCCGCTTTACGCCTGGCTCGACGCACCCCGACGGGAGCGCGCCGTGACGGCCGTCCAAAAAGGTATCGACTGCATCCTGGAATGCCAGGTGGTGGTTGACGGGCTGAAGACCGCCTGGGGCGCACAACACGATGCGCAGACCCTCGCCCCGGCGCCGGCGCGAACCTTTGAGCCCATTTCATTGTGCGGCAGCGAGAGTGTCGGCGTGCTCCGGCTGCTCATGGAAATTGACTCGCCGTCGCCCCGGATCGTTGCCGCCGTGCAAAGTGCGGTGGCTTGGTTCGAACAGGTGAAGCTCACCGGAATTCGTCTCGAGCGCTTTTCGACGGCCGAGGGCTTCGACAGCCGCGTGGTGCGCGATCCGGCGGCACCCCCGCTCTGGGCCCGGTTTTACGAGATCGGCACCAACCGGCCAATCTTCGCCGGGCGCGACGCCGTTGTCCGGCACTCGCTCGAGGAAATCGAGCGCGAGCGCCGGGGCGGGTACAGTTGGTACACGGATCGTCCACGCAAGTTGCTCGATCAGGATTACCCGGCCTGGGTCGCACGCTGGCTCCGGCCGTGAAATGGCGGTCCCATCGGTTCCGTGCCGGCGGTGCCCGCCCGACCTGGCTGGCGCTGTGGTTCGCGCTGTCGGCGGTGCCGGCACCGGCGGCCGAACTGGCCGTGGAGATTGTCGATGCCGCAGGCCGGCCCACACCGGCCGCGGTCCGGCTTTACGATGAGCAGGGTACGCTGCGCATTCCCGCTCAGGCGCTCGACCTCGGCGGTCTGGGCCATCTCTATGCCCGCGGCGCGCTGATCCACTATGCCGACTGGACCTCACCCCGGGCACGCTCGCAGTATCCGTTTTTCGGTTCCTCCTGGTTCCGGACGCGACATCCGCAGGACGCGGCCTGTTTTTTCGTCGCCGCCGGCTTCCGGATCGAACTCCCCGCAGGTCGATACCGGCTGACGGTGAGCAAGGGATTGGAGTACACGCCGGTGGCACGGGAGATCGAACTCGGTGCCGCCGCTCACGGCGAACGCGTGGCGCTGGTCCGTTGGGTGGACATGGCGGCGCGCGGATGGTACTCGGGCGACGGGCATGTGCATCTGGAGCGTGCGACACCCGCCGCGGACCGGACGGCCCTGCATTGGGCGCAAGCCGAGGATATCCGGATCTGCCATGTCCTCCTGATGGGAGATGCGCGGCAAACCTACTACGCGCAGTCCACTTTCGGCGAAGCCGGCACGGTCGAGGGGGACGGCACCTGGCTCATCCCCGGCCAGGAAGATCCGCGGACCCGCCATCTTGGCCACACGCTGCATCTCGGTCCGCCCTCACTGCGACGTGAGCCCGGGAGTTATTACGACTACCGGCCGGTGTTCGCGGGCGACCCTGGCCGCGGGTTATCGGGTTTCGCGCACGTGGGCCGGCGGCGCTGGTCGCTGCACGCGGATCGAGGGCTGACCCTGCTGGCGCCGGCCGGACTCGTTGACTTTGCCGAGATCGCACAAATGGGCTACATTGGAGTGCCTCTCTGGTATGAGTTTCTCAACCTCGGTTTCCGGCTGACCGCGATGGCCGGAAGCGATGTCCCGTGGGGCGGCACGATCGGCGCCACGCGTGTCTATGCGTATTCGGGCGCGGAGTGCAACGCCGGGCGCTGGCTGGAGGCCGTGCGCCGCGGGCATACGTTTGTCACCACCGGCCCGATGCTGGAGTTCTCCGTGAACGGCAACCTGCCCGGCTCGCTGGTGAAGGTGAAATCCGGAGAGAGGATTCGAATCAAGGCGAAGACTTGGGGCGAACTTCCCGGCGCACGGCCGTGGCGCCTGACGCTGGTGTCGCTCGGCGAGGTGGTGCAGACTGTCACGGGCGCGGGCAATCTGGAAACGGAAATGGAGGTCCGGGCGGAACGGAGCCTTTGGATCACCGCCGCCTGCGAAACGAATCGCGCACCGTTGATGGATCAGCCGGGGTACTTTAGCGGGGCGATTGCGACGCCGGTCTATGTCGAGGTCGACGGCCGGCCATGGCGCGATGAGGCGCAGTTGGGCGAACTGGTCGCGCGCCGGCTGCAGTGTCTGGATGACATCGAACGGTGGTTGGCGTCGGGCGATCGCGCGACGGAACCCGGCGCGGTCGGCGGTTGGGAATCGGGCGCTGCGCTCGAGCGCAGC
>JBIJCX010000121.1:0-21925 GCA_044344465.1 Opitutaceae bacterium | reverse complement strand
GGGGGGGGGGGGGGTGGGTATGGGGGCGCGCCGCGCGCGCCCCCCGCCCCAGCGATCCGAGCACAGGTGCGGGCGGCGCGGGCGTATTTTTCCGGACTCCCCGCCACGGCATCGAAATAACGGCCTCACGCGCCGCGACCAAAGGCTTGCCCGCGGTGCACGATTCAATTATCTCCCAATTCAGCGTTTGCCCAACGTCAGCGGCCACAACCCAGGCCGATCCGAGAGGTCGGCCCAAACCTCACGCCACTATCATGCAACGAAGCATTCCTATGATCCTGCTGGGCGGCTGGCTCGCCCTGATCCTCGCAGCTCCCGGAACCCTTGCCCAGGCGGTGGCGACCACACCGAGCCCGAAGGAAAAGGAGGAAATCATCGAGTTGTCCCCATTCGAAGTCGCCGAGGCCAACCGGGGTTACTACGCGCCGAACACGATGTCCGGCACCCGCCTGAATGCGAAGCTCGAGGATCTCGCGGCATCGATCGCCGTGATCACCAAGGAACAGATGGCCGACTTCGCGATGCTCGATGCCAACGACATCTTTCTCTACGAGACCGGCACCGAAGGAACCGGCAACTTCACGAGTTTCGAATTCGACCGGAACGGGTACCCGACCGACAACACCGCGCTCGAGCCGAACTCCTCGAATCGCATTCGCGGCGTGAGTTCCGCCAATACCGCCCGGGGCAACTTTGAGACGAGCGGCCGCGTGCCGATCGATCCGATCAACATCGATGCCGTCGAGATCAGTCGCGGGCCCAACGCGAATATCTTCGGTTTGGGCAACGCCGGCGGCACCGTCAACGTGGTGCCAGCGTCCGCCAACATCTCCCGCGATCGCGCACAGGTGCAGCTCCGCGGTGACAGCTTCGATGGCTATCGCTCCAGCTTCGATCTGAACCGTGTGCTCAAAAAGGACGTCCTGGCCATCCGCGGCAGCGCGGTTCACCAGCACACCGGCTACCTGCGCAAACCGTCCGGCACCGATACCGTGCGCCTGAACGGCATGATCAAGTTCAGGCCCTTCAAGGCCACGACCGTGGGCGCAGCCTTCGAGTCCTACCGCACCTGGGGCAACATGCCCAACGGGACGATGCCACGGGACACCCTGACCGCCTGGCGAAGCGCGGGCGCGCCCACCTGGAACCCATCGACCCAGCGGCTGAATTTCAACGGAGCGCCCAGCACCGCGACCTACTCCATCGCCACGCTGCCGCTTTACCTGCTCAACACGACGGGGTCGGGCCGCACGAACTCGCTGATCCTGGTGAACAACGACGGCGCCGTCAGCTATTGGGGCCAGCCGGAGGGAACCACCAACACCAATCCCGGCGCCCGCAACCAGACCTTTTTCAACGTCAACACCAACTCCCCGGTGGAGCTCGTGTACAACCTCCCCGGCGTGGGTCTGTTCAACGACCTGTCGGTCACGGATCGGAAGGTCTATGACTGGACGGCGATCAACCTGGCCGCGATGAACTATCTCAGCGAATCGACCCGGACCAGCACCGTTGGCCTGGAGCATCTCTTCCTCAACACCGCGCTTCAGACCCTCGGACTTCAATTCGGGTATTACCGGGAGGACTCAGACAAGTACCGGCGCGACCTGGCGGGCGGGCCGTCGAGCCAGCGGGCCGTGGGCGCCCTCTACGTCGACGTCAACGAGTTCCTGACCGATGGCAGCCGCAATCCCAACCTGTTGCGCCCCTATATCGGTCTCTGGATTCCCACCTCCTACGAAAATCCCATCGTCCGGCAAACCTACCGGGCCCAGCTCGCCTACCGGCTCAATCTCAAGCAGGCCAGGGGCGCGTGGCGCTGGCTGGGTACGCAACAACTGTCCGGATACGCGGAATACAAGGACAACGTGATGCGGCGCCTCAACTACAAGGATGCCATGGTTTCCAATCATGCCTTCATCGCCGCGGGCACCACGCGGGCCCCGACCGCCGGGGCGATCACCAACAACTACTTCCGCTTCTACGTCGGCGACAACGCCGGTCAGAACGTGGACTACGGCCCCGGCAGTTTCGCGTGGGGTCCGTATCCCTACCGCTGGGGCAACGCCCGCACGGGCGCCATCACGACGGAGAACGCCGTGCTCGGCCCGGCGGTGCAAAGCGGTGGCGCCGGCAGCAACAACCACCAAAGCCTGAAGACGCAGGGCGCCATCCTCCAGAGCTACTTCCTCAACGATCGGGTCGTAACCACCTTTGGCGTCCGCAAGGATCGGAATTACAATCGCGGCGGCACGGCGCTCACCTTCCTCCCCGACGGCGCCAATGTCGACCTGCCGCGGTTCAACGAGTGGGCGGCGGGCGACTGGAGCTTCGGCGAGGGCCCCACCCGGACCGCCGGCATCGTGGTGCGACCGCTGCCTTGGTTTAGCCTCCACGCGAACAAGTCGGACAGCTTTCTACCGGCGGAGGCGGCCACCAACCTGCTGCTCCAGAACCTCCCCGATCCGGGCGGCGAGGGCCGCGACTGCGGTTTTTCACTGAACCTCTTCAAGGGCAAACTGGTGGCCCGTTTCAACGATTACGAAACCAAGCAGCTGCGCTCGCGCAACGGGCAGTCCGCGACCCTCGCCAACCGCGTGCGCGGGATCGACTTCGACACCCCCAACCGCAGCACCACGCCGTTCTTTCTCATCCCGCAGGCCACCGGCTGGGTGCAGCGCGCGCATCCGGCCTGGACCCAGAGCCAAGTGGCCACGGAGGTAGCCAGGATTGCGCAGCTCGATCCCGGTTTCATCGCCAGGCAGGTCGACGAAAATCTGTCGGAGACGGAGGATGTCGTGGCCAAGGGGCAGGAGCTCGAAGTGTTCTATTCGCCCACGGATTTCTGGACGGTGAAGTTCAATCTCACGCGCCAGGAGTCGATCAATGCAAAGGTCGCGCCCGGCATCAACGACTACGTCAATGCCCGCATGGCGGTCTGGCAGAGTATCATTGATCCGGAGACGGGCCTGAAGTGGTGGACCGCCCCGTACGATGCGAATGGCCGCAGCGCGGCGGTCTTTTTCCGGGACAGCGTGGAAGCGCCGGTGAAGATCGCGCAGGCCGGCGAAGGCAAGAGCCGGCCGCAGATCCGCCAATACCGGGCAAACCTCCTGAGCAGCTACCGGCTCGCTGGACTGACGGACCATCGCATCCTGAAGGCCATGCAGGTGGGCGGCGCGATGCGCTGGGAGGACAAGGGTGCCATCGGCTACTTTGGCGTGCAAAGCCTGCCCACGCCGGTCACGGCCCTCGATTCGAACCGGCCCATCTACGATCAGGCGCACTTGTACCTCGATGCGTTTGTCACCTATCGCACGCGGCTGTTTGCGAACAAGGTTGCCGCCACCCTGCAGTTGAACGTCCGCAATGTGACGGAAGACGGCCGGCTCCAAGCGATCAAAGCGAATCCGGACGGACAGCCGAACGTCTTTAGGATCATCGATCCGCGGCAGTTCATCCTGACCGCGACGTTCGATCTTTAATCCAGATTCCGTTGGGTGAGGATCCAGGAAGTGCCGCACGATGGGCTGCGGCGGGGAAAAGCGAGCGCCGGTTCTCAATTGATCCGATCGCCGCGGGCTGCACCGTGATGGCGATGGATATGATGCCAATGCCTGAACCGGAAAATGCCGTCAGCGACCGCGTGCGGAGCCAATACACCCGGGCGCCCTTCCCGCCCGTGAGTTTTTTCCCCATCGTTCCAGGGCCGCCGCAGCAGCGCGTGTGGCTCTATGGTTTCGCCGAAGCGTATTACCATGCCTTTCGCGTGCGGCGAAATCCGGCCGGCGCGCGCCTGCTCGACGCCGGCTGCGGCACCGGCCACGGCGTGCATCAAATCCGGCATCTCGCGCCGGGAGCGGAGGTCCATGCCTGCGATTTCAGCGCCGCGTCGCTCGCCTTCGCGCGCCAGCGGATCGAGGCCCTGGGCGAAGGATCCGTGACGTTTCATGAGCAAAACCTGCTGGACCTGAGCGCGCTGCCGGGAGAATTCGACGCGATCTTTTGCAGCGGCGTCGTGCACCACACGGCGAACCCCGTCCGCGCGCTCCAGCAGCTGAAAAGCAAGCTCAAGCCCGACGGCGTGCTCTATTTGATGCTCTACAGCCGGTTCGGGCGCCGGCCGACGATTTTGATGCAGCAGGTGATCAAGCTCTTGACCCGGAATTCCGCCGATCAGCAGGAGGGTTTGCGACTGGGCCGGATGCTGTTCGACAGTCTGCCGCCCGCCAACCCAATCGCCACGTGGGAGCGGGAAAAATGGGGCGACAACCACCGGAAACATGCCGAGGCCTTCATCGACATGTATGTCAATGCGAACGAAAGAAATTACTCCATCCGCGAAGTCTACGCCGACCTGGCGGCGGCCGGGCTCAAGTTTGTGCGATTCTCGAATCCTCAGGCTTGGAACCTGGCCGGCCGGATGGCGGCGCAACCCGAGCTTTTGGCGCGCTTTGTCGCCCTGCCCGAGTTGGAGCAATACGAACTGATCGAGCATCTGTTTCCGGATCAGGACCAGTATCTGTTCTACGCGACGCACGCGGAGAACCCGATGGGGCCACCGGAGTGGGCTGGCCGCGGCACGCTGGCGGGGATGGAGGATCGGTTGACCGCGACCCGCGCCCCGCTGGCGGCGGAAATAAAAACCGCCACCCCGCGGCCGGGGCATGCGCTGTGGCGGGGTTATTTCGACCTGGCGGCCTGGCTCGACGCACCCTCCGTCGACTTGCTCGCCTCCTGCGACGGCCGCCGGACCATCCGGCAAATCACCGCCGGCTGGGAGCAGGCGCACGGACCCGAGGTGCAGGGCAAGGGATCCGAGATCATCCGCGCGTTGGAAGACCATGGCCTGGTCTACGTGACCGATGTGCGGATGGAGCTGTGACCGGCCAGACGGTCCCCTCAGGCCGCTGGCCCGGCCCGCGATTCAAACCAGCCGCGCACCTGCCCATCTGAAATTTCTGTGGTGATCAGGATCGCCCGGAGACGGTCAAGGCCAACCGCGACATGCACGCGGCGTTGGCCAAATTGAACACTGACGCCAGGTACACGGAATATCCCGGCGTCGGCCACAATTGCTGGGACATCGCCTACGGCACCGACGACCTCTACACTTGGCTGCTGGAGCAGGCGCGGCGCAAGAATCGGAAACCGTAACCCGCAGCGATTGGTCCGAGTTGGAACAGCAGTGCGGAAAAAGACCGACGAGGTGACAAAGAGTCTCCAGGGCGCATGGAACCTGCGGTGGGTGGCGTCCGATCCGATACGTGAACGTGTTCCAAGGGGAGACGGGAGAAAGTTTTCAGTGCGGGACCCAGACGGTTTGAGATCAGAACGTTCCTTTCATCCCGGCGGAAATGGCGATGCCGTAGTCATTGCGGTCGTAGCGGCGGGCATAGGGCGGCGTGTTGGGTCCGTAGCGCTCATAGACGAACGGAACTCCGGTGATGTTGCGCGCGCCGACAAAGAAGCCGATCGTCTTGGTGACGCGATACTCACAGTCCACGTCCACCGTGAGCCGGGGATTCGCGTAGGCATAGGTGCCAGGCTCGGCGTTGCCGCCGATGGCCGCCTGGCGCTGGCGGCCGCGGTAGTTCCAGTTGAGCCTCACATTGTAGCGCGGCCGATCGAGGCTCACGCCCCAGTTCATGCTCCGGCGGATGAACGTGCTGAAATCCGCGAGGCCGTTGCCCGCGAGATGGAGTTGCGTGATGTTATAGCGGATATTCACGCCCCGCGCCCACGGCGGCAGGAACTTGAGCGGCTGACGGTAATTGAACTCCACTCCGGTGATTCGAGCCTGGCCGACATTCTGGAGATAGCTGATGATATAGCCGCCGTCGGCGTAGGCATCATCGATGCCGTATTGGTCCAGCAGCGCAGGGGTGGCCGCGAGGGTCCTGCTGCCGAAGAAGTTCTCGATGTCCTTGCGAAAAACGCCGGCGGAAACCTCGCCGCCACCCGCCGGATAATACGCGAGCGAGAGATCGTAGTTCTTCGCCGTCCAAGGTTTCAGGTCGACGTTGTTGATGGTAATCGTGCGGGCGGTGGTGCTGGTCGGATCGGGAAGCGTCGTGCCGGGAATGATATTGGTATAGTTTGGCCGGGCGATCGTGTTGGCGAAGCTGCCCCGCGCGAGCAGGTTGGAGGTAATGTCAAACGTGAGATTGAGGCTCGGATAGAGGTCTCCGTAAGCTTTTGTGATGTGGGCGCCACGATCCTGGTACTGGGCTCTGGCGTTGACCACGGGATCGGTGGAGATTTTCTGGGCGACACCGTTGACGCGGATGATGGCCCCGTTGGCGTCCCGCCGGTAGGTCCGGCCGATGTCGTTGATGGGACCGTAGCCGTTGTCCACCGTGCGCTCGTAGCGCGCCCCGGCGACAATCCAGAGGCGGTTCTTGAACAGCCGCGCATCGAAGCGGAGGAATTCCGAAATGACGTCCTCCCTGATGACGTTCGAGTTCAGTGCGTTTTGCTGCACCTGATAAACATCGTCGTGCACGAAATAGTCCGGGTGAGCCTTGTAGAGATCGTAGGCCTTCCACGAACTGGAATATTGCCAGGCGCCATTGCCATAGGGCGCCGGGACCGAGGACTTGAGGGCGTCGACCAGGTCGTAGTTGCCGGCGAGGTTGTCGGCGTTGGCCGCGATATGGTCGGGACCAACGAAGGTCCACTGCCGAAACGGCCGGCGGGCGTCGGCCACGGCGCGGCGGATATCGAAGCCGGTCTTGAACAGGATCGGGATGCCAACGTCGAAGTAACGGCTCAGGTTTACGTTCGCACCCTTGTTGGCGTTGTACGAGTCGACGGGATTGGTGTTGGTGAGCGAGAAGGAATAGCCTGCCAGTTTGCGAAAATCCACGGGGACGCCCGCCGGCGTGGTCGCGGTGACGATATCCGGCCGGGTCTCGTTGATGCCGTCGAAGCGCAGCCGCACTCCGCTCAGGGTATAGCGCGCCGTCTGGAAAAACCCGAAGTCCATATCGCGAAAGAGCCCCTTGGAATGGGAGAAGTAGCCACCGCCATTGATCTTCCAAATCGGGCCATCGTGGCGATATTTGGCATTGATGACATAGGTCGCCCGCGTCGCCTTGCGGGTCGAAGGCTGGTGGGCGAACGAGCCGGCGTTTCCACCCTGCGTGAAGGTGCGATCGAACGCGGTCGGCGCCCCGACCGTCTCAACCATGGTGTGCGTGTTCAACGTCGCATCGAACGCGTTCCACGAGCCGCCGATACTCAAGACGTCGCGCTCGCGGATTCTCCAGTCGAGCGTGGCGCCCATCGAGTAGCGCGAGGTGGGTTTTGGGCCGTCATAGAAACTGTAGCTGCTCATGACGGGATTCGCGAGCGTCCCGCCGGAGCCGGTGTTGCTGGTCGGGGCCCAATGCGGAGCCGATTGATATTGGTTGTTGAAGATGTTCGAATTGAGCCCGGTGAGCGTGAAGCCGAAGTTCTTCGAGACCGGATTGACATAGGTGAAGTCGAAGCCGGGCAGGAGCTTCGCGCGCGGCTCGCGGCCGGGGCCAGGCGAGGCGCCGAAGGAAATATACTGCACGTCCTGCTGGTGCTGCTGATTCATGCTCAGGACGACGCGGTAGGTAAACTCCGATCGCGACCGCTCGAACGCACTCTTGCTGACCAGGTTGATCGTGCCGCCGATGGCGTCGGCCGGGCTTTCCGGCGTGGGCCCCTTGGTCACCTCGATGCGGGACACGTTGTTGATCGAAAGCTGGTCGAATTCGAAAACGCGGTTGGCCACCCCGGCACCCGTGTTGGCGATGCGGTTGCCGTCCACGGTCACGGCCGAACTCGCCGATGGCATGCCGCGCACCGAGACGGAGCGCGCATCGGCCGCCGTGTAGTCCAGCGTGACACCCGGGAGGAACTTGAGAAACTCGCCGACGTTGCCCTCCGTCACGGTGCCAAACTCGTCGGCGGCGACGACGTTCTTGAGATTGCCGGCGAAGCGCTGCTCGTTGATCGCAATCGCGCTCGCGTTCGTTTCCTTGGTCGAGGCGACCACGAAGACGTCGAGCTTGACGGTTTCGTCCGCGAGTGGCGCCGCCGCCCCGCCCTGGATCAAATTGAAGTTCTTGGTCGCGGTCTGGCCCGCGGTTACTTCGACCGACGCCACCTGAGAGGCGAGGCCGGTGAAGAACACCCGGACCGTCACGGTGCCGGCCGCCACGCCGCCCAAACGGTACTCGCCGAAATCGTTCGTGAAGGCCTGGAGTGTCGCGCCCTCCACGGTGACGCGGGCATTGTTAAGATAGGAACCGTTGGTGACGTTGAGGACCCGGCCCTCGATCGCGCCGGTCGCGGTGGACTGCGCGCGCACTGGCAGCCCGAGCGCGAAACCAAGGAAGATGGTGGCCAGCACCGCATGGGCTGGTCTTAGTGTGAGAACGGTGTTCATGGGCGGCCTGGTGTTTCAGGGGAGGAGAAAATGGCGGACTGGAAGCCGGATGATCGGGCACGTTTCCAGGAGGGGCTGAAGAGCAGGATCGCCGGGACGATCCGGTCGGTTATCTTGGAAAATTCTGCGCGCCTACGCCGCGCCGCATGAGCGCCTGGAGTTCGGGCAGGTGCTTTTGATAAACGCCCCGCGGGTTCGTTTTGTGCTCTTTGCAGAGTGAGGCGGCCATGCCCAGCACTTCGCCCATCATGCCGCCGGTCCGCTGAACCCGGACGGTGCCGAGGGCCACGTGGGTGACGCTGATGTTTCGTCCGGCCATCATGAGATTCTCGATGTTGCGCGAATAAAGGCAGCGGTACGGAATCGGGTAAGGCGAGATTTTGATACTCCTGGCTTCAGCCTGGAAGGCCTCGCAGGCGCACAGCATTTTCTTTGGATAGTGGAGATCGATGGTCCAGGTGGTGGTGACGGACGCATCGAGAAAAGGCCTGGCCTCGACGAGGTCCTGCTGGCGCAGGATGACATCCCCCAGCAGCCGGCGGGACTCCCGCTTGCCTCCGATGTAGGCCACCCACTTCAGCCGCTGTCGGGCGAACTCAGCCTTGAATTTGGGATGGTTCTTCAGCACCGCCCAGTTCCCGAAGACGACGCGAAGGCCGTAATCGCGAATCTGCTCAATCTCGGTGACGTGATTGCGCGTGGCGCCCGTCTCCCAATCCCAGTCGCCGCGGGTGGTCTTGATGCAGGTTTTCTCATCCAGCGGTAGCGCCCACGGACATTCCGGAAAGGAGGAAGGCTGGGCGCCCGTCTCCGCGTACCACTGCACGGAGGTGCCCATCACCAGCTCGTCCTTCTTTTCCGGCGCGATTTGCTCGCCAAATTCTTCCTTGGACTCCCGCCCGTAGGCGAAGTCGGCCCCGGCCAGCGCGCCGATGACCCCGTCGCCGGTGCAATCGGCCACGAGTCTCGTCGTGAATTTCCGTTTCTCGCCCGTTTTGATATCCTCCGCGATCACGGCCGCGATGCGTTTCCCGTCCATCTGCACGCCGTTGGCGCGCGTGCTGAGGAACAGCGTCAGGTTCTTCTCGGCCTGCACCACCGCCAGCTTATGCGCGTCTTCGTAGTTGGAGGTCGGGCCGGCGTTATGAATTTTCTTCTCGGGGTGTTTTGCGATGATCGCCAGGACTTCCTTGCTGCGCGGCAGCTCCGGGGCCTGCTTGGCCTGGTAGAGGCTCCAGTGGCCAACCGGCCCCCATTCCTCGACCAGGTCGCCAAGACGCGGATACGGGAGCTGGTGAATCAGGCCGGACAGTCCCACACGCACTTCGGAGCTGTTGTTTCCCCCCAGCACGGGGCGGTCGTGAATGAAAGCCACCTTGCAGCCCAGTCGGGCTGCGCTGATCGCCGCACAGCAGCCGGCGGCGCCGCCGCCCACCACGACGAGATCGAACGTTCCGGCATCCGCAGGAGCCGCGGGGAGGCCGCGCCACTCGCGGCGCAGTTGCGCGAGTGTGGCCAGATTGTTCGACGGAGCCGCATCCTTTGCCGGAGTGAACAGCAAGGCGTCACAGCGCCCGGCAAAACCCGTGAGATCGTGCAATGCCAGGGTCACTTTCTGCTGCGGAATCTCCACCATCCCACCGTCCTGCCAGTGCCACTCCGCCCCCTCGTTGCCAAAGGTCGTCGCCACGACCTTGCCGGCGACAAGCACTTTGAAAATTCCCGGGGTGCCGACCGCCTTCATGGCGGGTTCGGTCTCCGGCGTCTTCCAGGGCGCAACCCAATCTCGCGTGCGCACCCACAAGCGATACGTGCCCGGCTGCGGAAACTCGACCTGCGTCGTCGCATCCGCCACCGGCACACCCAGTCCATGCGCCAATAAGAAGGCGGACCCCATCTGGTCCATGCTCTGTTGATCGACAACCCATCCACCTTGCTGGGCGAAGCTCTCGGCCTCCACCAGAACCTGCCGGCGCGGTTGAGCGTGTGCGACCATCGTGAGCAGGAGCCCGATGAGCGCCGTCAATCCTGTTCGTCGACCAACGCGATACCGCCGCGGGCCGTGCGGCGCCCCCGCGTCATTCGTAGACATTGAATGGGAAACGGTATTCACCGATGGGGCGTTGGAGTTCATGGTTGAGAGCGTAAGGTTTAAATGGAGCAAAGGCGGCAACCTCGCTCAAGAAACTACATTTGTTAGGCGTTGGGGCGCAATGTTGGTCCAGTTTCTCTCTATCACGGCCAGAATCCGATTCTGGGGCGGCGGTTGATAGAAAGCCGGATTTTCGGGGAGGAGATCAGATCCGGGAGGGGTTCAACGGGAGGGTGACGGGTGGAAACTGATTCAGACCCCTGTAGTTCCCCAAGCTGCCAGCCGGCCTGACTGGTCTGCGCACCGAAGAGCCGGTCAGGGGGGACCATCTAGCCGTGCCAGCGCGAGACATAGGCGCATCGTGTTCTCGATCACCGCCAGCGTCTGTGCATTGTTTGGTCAACCTCACGCGGAAATTGACGTTCAGATCAGCCGCGCGGAAATGTCCCCCACGAACGTGACCGGCGATAACCCCGGCGGGCGCGAGTCAGGTGTTCCAGTACACGGCGTAACATTCCTGCGCCAGAGAGCGCCGGATCCCCTGGGGGCCAAATTTCCAGTGCGACCGACTCGACCCGCAGTGATGAACAACCCCAATCCGATTTGCCCGTTGCCGACTTCTCTTCAAACCCATCCCGCTCGATCTGCGCCGCTCCGCCGCCATCAACGCGTTGAACGCCGGGCACGCCCGCACGGCGCGGGAAATCCTCAAAACTGGCCGTTCACCCCGAAAGTGACCGCCGAAGGCAGGAAGCGGATTTCATACACGCGCTCGGGGATGTAGCGGTACCACGACGGCCCCTTTTCGAAAATATTGCTCACATCGCAATAGAGCGTCGCGTACCGGTTCAGCCGGAAGGAGAGATTCAGGTTCGTGGTCGTGATCGGCTTGCGGTAGATGCGGTTGGCCACGTTGGTGCTGTAGGTTCGGATAATCTGCCCCGTGTAGCTCGTCGTCACCCGGCCGCTGAAACGGCGATACGTGTACATCAGACTCACGTTCGCCGAACGCGGCGTGAAGCCGGTGATTTCATTGGTCGTGCGATACGTGCCGCCGAAATCGCCCTCGGTCTCGAGCCGCGTATAATTACCCGCGAGGCCGAGTCCGCGCAGGGGCCCGGGCAAGAACGTGAACTGCTGCCGGTAGTCGACTTCCCATCCCTTCACCTTGGCCGAGCCCGCATTGACGCTCGAGAAAAACCGGTAGCCCTCGTAGAAACCATCGTAGCCGTTGTCCGGCCCGAACGGAATGATCCCGACCTCCTGCGTCACGATGTAATCCTTGATGTTTTTCGTGAAGTAGCTGACCGACACCACCCCGGCGGGCTTGAAGTAATACTCCAGCTTCAAGTCGACGTTCCTCGCGTATTGCGGGCCGAGGCCGGGATTCGAGCCGGTGACGGTCTGGTTCGCATCATTGACCGTCGCGCTCGGGACCAGGTTGACGAAGTTGGGTCGCGCGAAACTCGTGGACCAGCTCGCGCGCGCCTTCAGGTTCGCTGTGACATCGTAGGTCGCATGGATGCTGGGGAACGACTTGGTGTAGCTGCCATGATTGGACACATCGCCGTAATCGAGCGCCGCCCGCTTGAACGGATCCGGCTCCTGCGCGACCGGCGTGCTGCGGAATTTCAACCACGTGTAACCGTCAACCTCCGTGCGCTCGACCCGTACGCCGCCGGTCAATCCGAGCCGGCGGATCTTCGTCGTGCCCCGCACATACGCGGCGTCGATTTCCTCCACCGCGTTGCGGTTGCTCACATATTTCTGCTGCGCCCGATAAACGAGATTTTCCGTCCAGAGGGCGGGGTTGGCGAGTTCGGCATTTAGGGCCCGGACATCCACCGCGGGAATCCGCGGCCCGCCCTGCCGGAGGTCGAACGCCGACAGCGGCGTGAACACCGCCGGCAGCGGCCCCGCGCCCGCGGCGCGAGCCCACTGCCGCGGATCGCGCTGGTGCGTTTCCCAGCCGCGACGACGGAAACTCAACCCGGTCTTCAGCGAGGCGGGAAGGCTCGTGGCCAAGGTCAGCGTGGCGTTGGCGTTGGCGCTCACCTCGGGCACGTCCGAAATGGAGTCCCGCTTCGCCATCACGAGGTTGCTGGTGTAGCTCGACAGGTCGTAGACGCTTGGCCCCGCCGTCTGCGTGAACACGCGGTGATCGGGATCCGACTTGTCGAGGATGAAGCCGATGCTCGGCACCGTCATCGTGAGCTGGCCGCCGGAGGCCTTGGCGTTGCCGGATTTGCCCGACCCGGAATCAAAATGCGTGTAGCTGTAGCGCGTCGCGTAATCGAGCGCCAGCCGGCCGAACCGGTTCTCGCCCGAAAGCGTCACCGTCGGATTGTAGCTGTAAAAGGTCCAGTGCGCCTGGCTGAGGTCGAAATCCGAGGCCGCCACCGGCCGGATCGCGGTACGCGTGTCGGTGAACCCGGGCAGCACCGCGCCGTTTCCCGTGGGCAGACCCGTGGTCGCGTTGATGGCCGCCAGGGTGGCGTTGCTGCTCGCCTGGATCACATTGCGATCGAACGACGGCTCCGCGCTGCGGTTGAAGATCAGGCTGAAGGTGTATTTCGACCGCTCGGAAGATTTGTAGTCGGCCTTCAGCGTCACCGCCATCTGGTGACGGCTGTTCGTCCCGCTGAAGGTCTGGAAATCGTTCACGTACGCCGTCGGATTCACCGTCGACTGGTAATTGAGGATCCGGCTGTTGAACATGTTCACGTTCTCGCTGTAGAAAAGCTGCAGCGAGAGGCCGAGGTTGTTGCGGCCACCCCCCACGCTGAACTTCTCGGCGTAGGAAAAATTGAGCAACGGATGAATCGGCCGCGCCGCCCGTTCGGGCGTGCGATAGAAAAAGGGCGGCGCCCACCGCGCCCCCACGCTGTAGGTCACCCGCCGCCGCTCCGCCAGGCCGAAGGTCGAGCGGGTTTTCAGGTTGACCGAACCCCCAATCGAGTCGGCTGCGGAGTCAGGGAGCACGCCGGAAACGATTTCGACCTCCTCGTAAACGGCGCCGGGCAGCAGCTGAAGGGCCGCGGTGCGGCCGTTTCCCGCCACCGACGTTGACGACATCCCGTCGATGTTCAGGCGGGTGAAGTCGGTCGACATGCCGCGAATGCTCACATTCATCACGACGTTGTCGTCGTCGGTCGTCCAGGAGACGCCGGGCATGCGCATGGCCAGTTCGCCGATGCTCATGTTCGGCATGTTGCCCCAGGAATCGATCGCCGCGACGTTCTTGATGTTCTCCGCATTGCGCTGCTCGGTCACCGCGAGGGCGTGACCCTCGCGTTCGGTGGAAACAGTGAACGCCTCCATCGTTATCGCCGGCGTCGGCTGCAACTCGATTTCCATCTTCGTGGGCTCGCCCGCAGCGACCGTGACCGTGCGCCGCTCGTCGTTGAATCCGGTGTAGGAGACGACGAGCTGAACTTCGCCGGCCGGCAGGTTGGTCAGGAGAAAGCTGCCGGCGGCGTCGGTGAACTCCTGGCGGTGGAGCGCCGGCACAGCGACGACGGCGCCCCGCAGCATGTTGCGCGTGCCCGTGCTGCTCACCAGAACGCTGATGCTTCCGGTCGCGGCCGACCCGGCGGCGTGAACCGCCGCCCGGAATCCGAAACTCAACACCAGGCAGGCTGCCGCGGAAAGCAGGCGGAATCGGGAAGTGCAAGCGCGGGAGTAATTCATGGTTTTGCGGTTGGCGGAGGCGCATGCGCGCCGCGGCGAATGGCTGCCTGAAGCGTGGTTCACTGAAGCCCACGCCGGCAATCAAGTCTACGCCGAATCTCACCCCGGTCGTTGCCTAAAAATACGATTAGGCATTAACGACGCTGGCGGCAAAGATGAAAAGACGCGGCCGGGCGATCGCGCCGGTCTTCGATGACCACCGACGCCCAATCAGGTGGACTCGCCGTGCGCTGCGACGGTCCGCCTTTCAGTTTCCTCTGTTTGCTCAAGGCCCCGGATGGCCTCGCCGATGGCGACTTCCGTGGTGAAGGCAAAATCGCTGATAGCCGCGCTGAGTTAATCCCGCGCGAGCGGACGCTGAATTTCTGCCTCAGCGACCACCGTAAGGGGCTGGTTGCGTCGTTCGATCACCACCAACGTCTGCTCCCCTTCCTGCTTGGCACTGGCTGAGGCGATCACGTTCTTCACCTGCGCCGGGGTACGGGTCGGCGGCGGCACGCAGGGGCGATCGACGCGACGGGCAAATCAAGCGGAGAGGCGATGCCGTGGGGCGAGGATGGATGCAAGCCAGGGAGCTGCAAGCCAGCGAGTGGCCAGAAAGCACTCCGCCTGCACGGTCAATTCCTGCGTGAAATCGGTCAATCCATGCGCAGACGTTGCCGGTAATCGGGCCGATGATGCACCCGGATGTTGCATCGAGTCCCGCGCTTGGGCCGCGCTCGCTGAAATTCTGTTCTATGGGGAGTCATCCGTGACCCTGCACTTATCATGAACAACCCAACTATGAATCGCCGCCAATTTCTCGCCACCACCGCCGCCGCGGGAGTGGGATTGACTCTCACCGATGCTCTTGGCGCCGGGGCCGGGGCCGCCAAACCCGCCATTTTGGGCGGCGCCCCGATCCGCACGGCCGACTGGCCCAATTGGCCGGTCTGTAACGAGGTCGAGGACAAACTGCTCCTGGAAGCATTGCACAGCCGCAAGTGGAACCGCAACGGCGGCAAACAGGTGAAGGCTTTCGAAAAGGCCTACGCCACCCGCGCCGGCGCCAAACACTGCGTCGCCACCAACAGCGGCACCAGTGCGCTGTACACCTGCCTGGGCGCGTTGGACATCGGTCCCGGGGACGAGGTCATCCTGCCCCCCTTCACCTTCATCGCCACGTTCAACATCATCACGCTCAACTACGCGCTGCCCATCTATGTCGATGTCGATCCGGAGACCTCCCAAATCGACGCCAACAAGATCGAGGCCGCGATCACGCCGAACACCAAGGCCATCCTCGCCGTCCAGATCGGGGGCAATGTCTGCGACATGGACAAGATTTGCGCGATTTCCAAGAAGCATAACATCCCGGTCATCGAAGACGCCTGCCAGTCGCACCTGGCCGAATGGCGGGGGCGGATGGTCGGAAATTGGGGCCTGGCCGGTTGCTTCAGCTTCCAGGCGAGCAAGAATCTCAACTGCGGCGACGGCGGCGCCCTCATCACCAACGACCCCGACTTCGGTTTCAAGTGCGATAGTTTTCAGGACCAGAGCCGCAAGAAGGGGCCGAAGAACCTGTCGGCCGGCTGCCGCGGCGGCAACCTGCGGATGACCGAGTTTCAAGGGGCGATCCTGAACGCGCAGATGACCCGGCTGGAGGAACAATCCAAACGGCGCGAGCAGAATGCCGCCTACCTGAGCAGCATGCTCAAGGACATCCCGGGCATCATACCCCAAAAGATCTATCCCGGATGCACCCGCCTCGCCTGGCACGTGTATGCGTTCCGCTACAAGCAGGAGCATTTCGCCGGTCTGGGCCGGGACAAGTTCATGCTCGCCCTGAAAAAGGAAGGCATCGACGACACCGCCGGCGGCTACACGCCTTGGAACAAGGAAGGGCATGTCAGCGCGTTGTCCAAGAACCGCCATTACCAAAAACTCTACTCGAAGGAAACGCTCGACCGCTGGCAGCAGCACCGGGCCTGCCCGCAGAACGATATCCTTTGCGCCGAAAACGTCCGCTTCACCCAAAGCATGCTCCTGGGGACAAAATCCGACATGGAGCAGATCGTTGCCGCGATCAAAAAAATCCAGCAACACGCCGGCGAGATCGCCCGGGCCTGAGCCGCCGCACCAAGGGGAACCCGAGGGGGTCGGCCGGTACTTGTATGCATCACGTCGAAGATCCACGACCTGCTTTTGTGGGCGGGGTGCCTCTCACCCCGCGGGTTGTCAGGTGCGAGCGCATCCCGCCCTGAGGCGCCTCGAAAGCCGTAGCGACCATCGTTCTGCGTTTCACGGCGGCACCCAGGTGTAGCCCGACATCAATCCGAATTCGAACTGTTACTGGTATCATGCAGGCCGTTTGCCAGGAGGATCCCATGAAAACAATCGCTGCCGCCCCCGGTTTACTGTCATGGTGCAGGCAATACGGTCTTTCCGTTGTACTGACGGTTCTTCTCTGCGTCACCGAAGCCGTGCACTCCGCGCCGGCCGCCGTCTCCGACGCCGGCCGCGGCGCGATCTCCGGCACCGTGAGCAATGCCGGCACGGGAAACCTCCTCGAAGGCGCCAAGGTCGAGCTGCCCCGGCTCGGGCTCACGGCGCTCACGGATAACACCGGCCGTTTTGTGTTCAGCGAAGTGCCCGCCGGATCCCATGAGATTTTCGCCTCGTACTCCGGTCTCGATCCGCAGCAGGCGACGATCGCCGTGGGCGCCGGCCTGCGCGCCACCCGGAATTTCGATCTGACGTCCGGCGTCTACGTGCTCGAGGCGTTCACGGTCAGCGGCGAGCGCGAAGGCATGGCCGCGGCCCTCACGGCGCGGCGCAACGCCGACAACGTGAAGCACGTCGCCGCCATGGACGAGTTTGGCAACCTGCCCAACCTCAATGGCACCGAGCTGGCCGTCCGGTTGCCCGGGGTTACCTTCGCCAACCCCGGCGACGAGGTCATCGAGAGCGTCAGCGTGCGCGGCATGGGCGCGGGGTTGAGCACCATCACCATCGATGGCGGCCTGATGTCGAGTTTCAGCCCGCAGAACCGCCAGACGCGCATGACCGCCTTCACCGGCGCGATGTTCGAATCGATGGAGGTCATCAAGGGGCACACGCCCGACAAGGGCGCCGACTCGCTCGGGGGCACCATCAATTTCAAGACGCGTTCGCCGCTCAGCATGAAGGAAAAGCGCCGCGTCAGCTACAATCTCTCCGTCCGGCAGGCACCCTGGTTCACCGAGCAGGTGCCGCTGCGCGAGGCGCATCGCACGCACCCCATCTTCAGCGGATCGTATCAGGAGAAGTTCCGGGTGGCCGGCGGTGGCGAGGACAACCTCGCCGTCGCCGTCCATGCGTTCTACAGCGAAAACGTCTTCGGTTTCTTTCGCGCGCAGCGCGACTACCAGCAGACCAACAGCGCGCCCGCCTTCCTGTGGGACTACCGGACGATGGACAATTACAACAACCGGAAACAGATGAGCCTGGCGACCAAGTGGGACTATCGCCTGACGCCGAACCACAAGCTCGCGCTCAACCTCGCCGCGTCGCGATGTTTGTTGGCAGGCGAGATTCCGTTGCGGCTGGGCGGGGTGGCACCGCGGATCCGGGCCAGCCAGCCCGTGTGGTGATTTAGGGCGTCACAGACGTCGTTCAGGCCGATCGCGCGGGTCAACCGAGCGTAGAGTACGGCCACTACATGGCGCCACTACATGGCTCCAAGCCGAGAAGGTTCGTGCCTTGGCGTCCACCCCGCATTCCCGCGCCAGTTTTCCGACGAGATGACCGGGGATGAGATTGCAAAGCTGGGCCAAGTCGCTGAGCTTGCCGCGGGTTGGAGTTGCCCGCCTAACGGTTGTTTTTTCATCACCCGGTCGCTAACGCGGCCAATCAACCTTGGGCAACTCCAGCCTCCCTTTTTCCGCGTGAGCCAGCAACAGTTAAGCCTCGACCTGGAAGTCGGCTATCAGGCCGCGCCTGCGGTCGTGCCCGAACTTCGAGACGAGATTGCTGCCACTTGGGGGCTGCCGCTCGGTCAGCGCGTGGAAATCTGCTTCCGCGGTGGCGAACGCTCAGCGGTCACCGGCACCCTCGAACTGCTCCGCGCACCGGACTACCCATGGGAACCTCGTCACGCACTTCAACTTGGCATCGCCGGACTCATCTTTAGCAGCCGCGAAATCGAGCGATGGACGAAAATCTGATCATTCCTGTGGGACGGCTGTGTTTAAGTTTTGAAGCAGGTGGCCTCCCCCGCGCCGCGCCCGGCCAAACTTGCCCAACCCTGAAGATCCAATTTCCTATGAATAAGCCGGAAGGCAAACCTCACGACCATCCCGTGCCGTCGTCTCGGCTCACCGTTCGCGCGGGGAGAAAACGCCGGTTCTTTCAGGCTGGTTGACCAATTCGGTGGCCAAGCCCTAGCTGCCGACATTCGTCGCCAACGACCTCCACGAGGGAGCGGGACTACTGTGTTGTGGCAGCAGAGGCATGTATCGGAATAGTATGCCTTGATTAATTTCCTGAAAGAACCGGCGGACATATGTTACATCGTCACGAAGGCCGAGAGCTTTACCGGTTTCTGAAAGGAAATGAACAGGACCCCGATCACACGTGGACAAAGGCCGCCATGAACGATAGAGCATTTCTCCCTCGGTCCCCCGTGTTCGTCAAAGGCTTCGAACGAATCGCCTCGATTGCAGCGCCAGGGGCGAATCGCGCGTAGAAGATATTGGATAATCTCGGATGGCCGCGACCTCGCCTCATATGCCGCCAGGCGCTCCTGCGACATCGCCGGACCCAATTCGCGTTCGCCGACAGGGGCTGGTCATCGGGAGCGTGGCGATCCTGTTTTGGTCTTTTGCGTCTTCCCTGATTTTCCTTGGCGCGCGACAGGCGGGCACCTGGACGTTTGTTGCCATTGCTTCGTTGATCGGCGGCACTGCTCAACTTATCGGCTGGCGTATCTATCGCGGTGAGTTGCGTTCGGCTGTTTGTCTACCCTGGCGACTTTGGGCGGTAAGCGTGCCGTGCTTCGTCGTCTATGGACTGGTTTGGCCGCTGGCCCTGAATCGCTCGAGCCCACAACAAGTTTTTGGGGTCAGCCTGATCAACTACCTCTGGCCGGTATTAACCGTGCTCTTTGGGGCGTGGTGGGTGCCGGGAGCGCGTCTCACGAAGAAGACGGTTCTGGCTACGTTTCTTGCCGTGGCAGGCCTCCTTTGCGCCAACTTCCAGCATATACGCGGATTGCTGGCCTCCGGCGACGGGGCAGGCGCTTCACCGGCTCACAAGTCCCTGCCGTATGTGTTGGCGTTGGTCGCAGCCGTAACCTGGGCAATCTATTCCGCGATGTTGGCCCGCTGGCGTGGTTGGGCTGGAAATTATGCGACGAGCCCGGCGGGATTCCTGATTACGGGGGCTGTTGCCGGCGCGATGGCGGCCTTCGTCCCGATCGCACCAGGAAAAATCAGTTCGGCAGGATCGATCATGATCGTCTGCTACGGAATCGGTCCTTTGGCCGTGGGCTACCTCATGTGGGAGATCGCCCTGTCCAAAGCCCGGGTGCATAGTCTGAGCATGATCGGCGCCGTCACGCCGATACTTTCGACCATCCTGCTCTGCGTATTCCTGCGGTCTCTACCCGGGCCGGAATTGATTGTCGCAGCTTTCTTGGTCAGCGCCGGAGTGCTATTGAGCGTGCGGGAGTAGTTCTGGGCTCCGCGATGGCGGTAACGAGATGTGTTTGCGGTGAAACCACCGTGGGCCTAATGATGATTCGCGTCGTTGGCCAACATTCAGCCGCATTTCGACCATGCACAACAATCCCTGCTCGGTAAACAGACTGGACCGCCGGCAGTTCCTGAAAACGGCGGGGGTTATTGCGACCGGCTTGACGAGTTGCACCGGAGCAATCGCGGGGCCGCCGGCGGGAAAGGTGCCGGACGTCGCCATCAAGGATCTGCGGATTGAAAAGGGCGTGGTGATCGAGGCCGATGATGGTTCGTCTGGATTCTTTGCGGGAAGCAACGGGCAGGATCTCAAGACCCTGGCCAGCCATCTGCCGCGCATCCGCAAGCTGTGGGTCGGGAAGAACCCCCTCGATCCAAGACTTGAGGGCGAGAATTTGTGGGAGGCGATCTACCCCGGCCGGGCCAGGATGTATATGGAGGGCAGGGATCCGCTGACGGGCGCTGTGATTGCAAACAAAGCCCGCGGCGGCCGGCAGACCACAACAGGGCAGGTCTTCATGGCGTTCAGCACCGTGGACATCGCGCTTTGGGACCTGCGGGGAAAACTGAAAAAGGAGCCGGTCTACCGGATTATGGGCCAGGCCAGTCGGAGCCAGGTTCCCGTCTACTGGCGGCCAGGCGAGGCCGGCCAGGGGTTGAAGGACGCCCGCCAGCGGGCACGCGAGGCCTTTGACCGTGGATACCGCCATCAAAAATGGTACTTCACGAAGAGCGCCAAGGACGGCGAGGCTGGCTTCAAGGAGAACGTCGAACTGGCGCGCGGGTTGCGTGAGGAACTGGGATCCGAGGCGCACCTGATGTTCGACAACCACAGTATTCGATATTTTGACGACGTAGAGTATTCGGTTCGGTTGTGCCAGGCCGTCGCAACCTATAAACCATTCTGGATCGAGGAGCCGCTATGCCCCGAGCACGTTGACGGGTACGCCCGGATCAAAGGGGAAACAGGCGTACCCATTGCTGGCGGCGAACACCTGTACACCCGCTGGCCGGTCAAAGCCTTCCTGGACCGCAAGTGCCTGGACTATGTGCAGTCGGATCCAGTTTGGTGCGGCGGGATTTCCGAGTGGCTGCGTGTCTGCGAACTGGTTCGCGGGTACGCGGGCGTCAAGGTGGTTCCACATATCACCAGCCCGTGGCTGGCGGCGCCCCATTGCGTGGCCTCGCAGCCGGAGGAATTGTGCCCACTGCTGGAGTTCAATTACGAGGGCGGCCGGAAGTCGCTGGAGAATAGGATGACGAGAAGATCCGATGGCAGTATGGTGATGGCGATGTCGCAAACCCCGGGGCTGTCCTGAACCGCGCCCAATCAAGACGCGTAGAGTAGGCAGGGAGCGTTTACTCTCACCGCGGATTTTCTGGCCGAGACCGAGCCCTACATGAAATCCCTGAGCTACGCAGCGTCGTTGCTGGCCGTCAGCCCTCCGCAGATGCGGACGATTCCCATCAGCTCGAGCGGATGGCGGCTAATTATTGACGTTGGCGATCAACCGTTGACGCATCGCACCAGCGTGTCGCGCACACGCTCCGCGGCATTTCGAGTCCGCAACAGCCGCTTCGTCCAAACGAGCCAAAATTTCCGCCGTTGCGCCACGGCCACGGGAAGCGGAATCGATCTCACGTTTTTGGGCATCGTCGCCGTCGCCAGCGACGGCAGCACCGCGGCATGGGTGCCTCGGACGACCGCATCGGCCGCCTGCAAGTAGGAGTCGACCTCGAGTCTGACGTTGAGATTGATTTTCTGTTTCTTCGCCCAGGCATCGAGCGAGGCTCGGAGGGTGCCACCGATGGGGAGGGCAAGCGGGCAATGGCGGAGTGTTTCCGTGGCGTCTGTCGTGGTGCCGAGGCTCGCCGGCACGAACAGAGCATATTCCACGTTGCCCAAGAACCGGCGTTTCATCGTTCCCGGAGCCGGTGTCCCGATCAGCAACCCGAAGTCGATCTGCCCCATCGTGACTTTTTCGCCGATCCCGGCGGTGCTTTCGTGAT
>JBIJCX010000082.1:0-26387 GCA_044344465.1 Opitutaceae bacterium | reverse complement strand
TCGTGCAGGCCAAACGGATTGACGGCAAAGAGTCCGTAATCGCGCGCGTGCCACGTGGTGGGCGAGCGAAAGTTTTCGGGATGACTGAAAATCACGACGCCGACGGAGTTGCCCTTGGGATCAGGGCCGTAATAGCAGACCCAGTTGGCATGCTTGCCCCAGATGTCCTTGTCCCGGTCTCCGCGACTGTTGAACGCGTGCCCGGTTGAGGCCCCCGTGGAGACGAAGCTCTTGCTGCTGTTCATGCTGAGCGACGGGCAGAGCCGCAGCGCCATCGTTCCCTCCTTGGTGTCGCCGAACACCACGTCGCCCTCCGTGGCTTTGAGGGTGATGTTGAAATCGAGCGTCCGCTCGCCACCCGCCAGGGCGGTGATGACGATGCGGCGCTCATCGGTCAGGACGGCCTGACCGGTCGGTGCCACCCATTTCGTGCGCGTGAGAAAGCTGCCCCGATTACCCGCGGCCTTCACCTCGCCGAAGCCGGTGTGCTCCTGCCGGCCAAAAACCTTGAACTCGCCCCAGAAGTCGGTCCCGTTGACGTTCCCGTGCGCGAACCAGAGCGAGCGGTGGTGGGGATGATCCTGGAATTTCTCCTCGCCCGGCACGCCCTTTTTCATTGGAAAATTTCGCACCACACTCTCGCCCGTCGCGCCGATGATCGGATACAGAAACGGCCGCGGCGTGTCCTTCACCACGTACTCGGTGAAGATCTGGCCGTCGATCTCGATGCGTAAACCGGCCTCGCTGTTTTTCAGCGCGACGGTTTGGGCGTGAATCATGAACGGCAGCGCGACGAGGCTGTACAGTCGCAACCCGCGCCGGACAGCGGGTGCGACAATGCGGTTCGGGTAGCGGCGCAAGGCAGTTGGCTTCATATTCAATTTGGGTTTCGGTGCGCGGTGCGCCCAGATTCCTCAGCGCCGGGTAGGAGCCTGCTGGCAGGCGTGAGTTCAGTGGCAGCGTTGCGAAGATTCCAGTGCACGGTGATTGGGCGATTCATCTACGGCGTGGCCACGACTCTCCATGCAAATTGGGTCCCGGGTTCGCCCGGTTCGGCATCCGTCATGATGTCGAAGCCCGTAGCCGTGGGGTGGTCGATCCAGAAGCGGGTGGCCTTGCCCAGGGAACTGGCCGGCGTGACCGAGATGTCCGGGATCCGCGGTGCGACCTGGAGGCCGTGGGCCACGGTGATCTTTCGGGCCGCGCCGGGCATGGTGGCAACGCCGCTCCCTTCGGTGGCGTAGCCTTCATTGCGCGCGAACGACACCTCCGCCCGGCATTCCTCGGCGATCGCGACCGCCGGGCCCTCGCACTCGAAACGGTTGTCCACCAATCGCACGTCCTTCACGACCCCGCTCACGCGCACCGCGGTCGTGCAGCCGCGGAAACTCACGCCGCGAATGCGCACCCGATCCACGAGCGCCACGCGGCGGTCGGGCGAGTTGCGGGCGATGCTCATGCCGATGGCGAGCGGCTTGCCCTCCTCCCCGCCAATCGTACCGCCGCTGTACACAAGGTCCGTCGCCGAGATGCTCACCGCGCCGAGGGAAATCAAGCCGGAGATCGAATTGCCCCGGCCCTCGATATTCACGCGCCCACCCGAACTGAAATCCCCGGTGGCAGAGCCATGATCACCGCGAATGCTGAAGTTCAGCGGATTGTTCATCGAGATGTTGCCGGAAAGCAGGATGCCGGTTTGAAACGCATTTACACAGATGCCCATGCGCGCATTCCCTGTGCAGATATTCCCCTGCACGACGCAATGGCGGTTGCCTGAATACAGGATAATCCCGTCCTCAAACTGGGAGTCCATGCAGCGGTTGCCGGCGACACGGCAGAACTCGCTCAGGCGCAGGAGAATGTTTTTATCGTGCGCCCCAATGCAGGTGACGTTGGCCACGGAGGAGTCGCGGACGCGATACAAACTGATGTTATGCAGAATCGCGTCCCGCACCGTGATCCCTTCGATGCTGATGTGCGAGACGACGCCGGGATCGGAATCGATCGAGATGCCGCAGCCGGCGCGAGTCTCCTCGCCGCGCCCCTTCTTTTCCGTCATGTCCGCCGGGGCGAAGTCGAACTGGTGCGCCTTGTTTCCGTCAATCACCCCCGGGCCGCAGAGGCGTACATTGGACTGCGTGATCAAGAACGCCGAGGGCTGGGTGCCGACCCGCCCCATCGCCGCCACCGAATAGCCCCGGCGGAGATTCAATTCCATCACCAGCGTGTTGCCCTCGATCCGGGCGATCCTCCCGCAGTCGCCGCCCTCGCGCCGGACTTTGTTTTTGCCGCCGCCCTGGATCCGCAGACTCTCGTCCGCCACCGTCACCCACTGGCCCGCGTAGAACCCCCGGGCATCCTTCACCGGGATGCGCGGCTGTCCGGCTGGCACATCCGCGGCGAGCGGCTGAATCAGCGCGTCGGCCACCCGAATGGTGCCGATGATTTCAATCTGCTGATTCCCCCGCGGCATGAGCGCGTTGGTGATGCGGAAAACTCCCTCCGGCACGACCACGCTCTTGCCGGTGTCCAGCGTCGCCTGAATCGCCCGGGTGTCGTCCGCCCGCCCGTCGCCTACCGCCCCGAACTCGGTCACAGAGATCGCGGCAGCCTGAACCGCCCACAGCCCCAACGCGATTATCGCCAGCAAAGCCCGACTCAGCCGGGCGGTGAGAGGCGGACAAACCGAAATGGGGCGGCTGCTTGCGGACAAGCGTCCGTAGTAATCATCCGTGGAAAGTGGTTCGATTCCTAGGAAACCGCTCCGTTGTAGCCCGCCGCGTGAGCGGCGGGATTGCTGGAGGTCCCTGCGCTCACGCGCAGGGCTACCAGACACGTGGTTTTTTTCCGTCCGGTGGAAAAACCTGTCTTGCGGTTGGGGCTGCATGGATCCGCCTCAGAACCGGCCGGTTACTCCGGCGTTGACCAGGGTGCCGGTGAGGGACGTGTTGTTCAACCGCGACCGGTCGAACATATAACGCCTGAGCGGTTCATTGAAGATGTTTGAGATCTCGCAAAACAGGTTCATGCTCGGCCGAAGTTGCCAGCCCAGCCCGACATTGACCGCCTTGCGCGGGTAGCGGTAGACACTGAGCGCGGGCGAAGTGGCATTGAAGGTCGTGATATAGTCGCCGAGGTAGCTCAGGAGCACGCGCGAGCTGAACGCACGATACTTGTAGGTCAGGTCGATATTGGCGACCTTCGGAATGAAACCAATGATCTCGCGGGTCGTGCGGTAGGCGGTGCCGCCGTAATTCCCGTGCGTGGTGAGCGCGGTATAGTTCGCGTTGATCCCCAAGCCATTGAAAGGCCGGGGCAGAAACGTCAGTTGGTGCCGGTAGCTGAGCTCCCACCCTTGCACGATCGCGGTGCCAGCGTTGGTCGTCGTGAGGATGCCATAGCCGGCGTATTCCCCGTTGTAGCCATTGTCGGGGCCGGCTCCGACCGTGCCGCCGTCCATGCCGGCGACAATATAGTCCGTGATTGTCTTGTGAAACCAGCCGACCGAAAGCAGTCCGATCGGTTTGAAATAGTATTCCAGGGACGCATCCCAATTCTTCGCATACTGGGGCTTCAGCGCCGGATTGTTGACCGTGATGGTCCGGGCGGAATCGTTCGGGGTCTCGTTCGGGACCAAGCTCGTGAAAGGCGGGCGGCCAAAACTCGTCGACCAACTGGCATGCGCCTTCAGGTCGGGCGTGAGGTCATAAAGGAGATGGGCGCTCGGAAACGATCTCGTGTAGTCGCCCTCTTTGCGGCGGGAGTTGTTGGCATAGTCCCGTTGCGCGGAGCCGATGGGGTCGGCGGTTTGTTGCGCCGCTGAGCTGAGGACACGGGCCCGCACCCAGCCAAAGCTGGAGACCTCGGTCCGCTCGGCCCGGATTCCGCCGAGGAGGCCGAGCCGCCCCAACTTCGCCTGGCTCATCAGATAGCCGGCGGTGACCTTTTCCGACACGTTGGCCGTCGTGGTGTACCTGCTCTGTTCGCGAAAATAGAGGTTTTCCTGCCAGAGCGCCGGATTGGTCGGAGCGTCGTTCTCGAAGAAATCGGCGCTGTGCCACGTCGGAATCCGGCGCCCCGTCTTGGCCTGATCCCAACTGAGGAAGGAAGGATCGGAGGGGAGCTTGCCGGCGCCAATGTAGTTCCACCGGCGGTTGCCGCCATCGTGCGACGAGGTCTGCGTGCGTTGCTCCAAGCCGCTCTTCAGCAGGAGCGGAAATGAAGTGGCAAACTTGTATTGGGCATTGCCGCGGAACGTTTTGATCGTCGCCACGCGCTTGATGTGCCGGGCGTCGGCCGAGGTGATGGTGTAGTTGGCCGGATTGGTGATGTCCGGACCCTCGGTCTGGGTGAACCGCGGATAGAGATCGGACTTGGTCCGATCGAGGATCCAGCCAACGCCGGTGATGCTGTGGACGAACGCCAGGGCGCCGTCGCCGCTGGTGAGATTCGTGTGCGTCTGATGGTAACCCGCGTTGTAGTCGAAGCTCCAATGTTGGAATTCGTGCTCACCCTTGAAATCGCCGCCACGCGACCGGAGCATGAAGCCGAAGGCCGTGTTGCTGACGTCGAGTCGCGACGCCGGGACGCCGATTCCCCGCACCTGCGTAATCTCATTGGTGAACCCGGGTAGGATCGCACCGGTGCCCGTGGGCTGACCATTGGCGCCAAGGGTGGCAATGGTCTGCGACGTGAAAGCCCGCACCTGGGCTTGTTCATAGGTCGGCTGCAAATGATCCGTCGCTTTGAGGTTGAGCGAGAACCGGCTTGCCGATGAAAGCCGGAAGTCGGTCCTCACATTCAGGTCTTTTTGATAGCTTTCGTGGATGGCGTCCGAGGTGCGGTAATCGTAGGCGTAGGCGGGAGAGGCGGTCGTATTCTGGTAGGCCGTGACACTCTGGCCGAAGCTGACCACCTTGTCCTGATAGAATCCATTGACCGCGACCCCCAGGTTGCGCTCACCCCCGAGGATGCTGAAGACTTCGTTGTAGGTGCCGCTGATCATCGGTTGCACCGGACGGTCGCGGCGGGCGGGGGTATGATCGATGAAAGCCGGCGCCCACGTGGCGCCGACATTATAGGTAAACAGGCGCTTTTCCTTCATGCTCAGCGCCGAACGCGTCTTGAAGTTGATCGTGCCGCCGAGGGAGTCGGCGCCTTTGTCCGGCGTGTGGCCCTTGATCAATTCCAACTGATCAAACGTGGCACTCGTGATGAATTGGGTCTGAAAACCGCGGTCCATCGGTCCGTTCGGCGGCAAAGACCCGCCATCCACGGTGATCCGGTTCATCACATTCGCCTGCCCGCGAATGGCGATGCCGCCCACGGTGCCGTCGTCGCCCACCAAGCCCGCGGCCCCGGGCAGCCGCATGATCAGTTCGCCGCCGCCCATGTTCGGCAGGAGCCCGAATTCATCGATGGTGGCGACACTCTTTACGTTCTCGGCGTTGCGCTGGGCAGTAATCGAGGCGGCCACGCCCTCGCGCTCCCCCGTGACCTTGAAGGCGTCGAGCTGATAGATCGCGGACGTCAGTTCGATCCGGACGGTCTGCAATCCGCCGGGCTGGACCTGCACCGTCTCCCGGGCGGAATCGAGATCCACGTAGGAAACAGTGAGCTGGTGCGCCCCGGCCGGCAGTTCCCGAAGGATGAAGCGCCCGTCGCCATCGGTCAGCGTGGAGCGACCGAGGCCGGCGACCTCGACCTTCGCGCCGTCGAGACGCCGGCCGGTGGCCACATTGGTGACCGTGCCCGTCACGGCCCCGGTGGCCGCCGGTTGCGCGGACAGCGGCGAGGCAGATAAAAGCCAGGCCAGGAGGAGCAGGGCCAGTCCGGCCGCCAGCGCGCCGGCGGACACGATGCGGTTGCGGGAGTCAGTGGTGAATGGGTAGATCATCGCTTTGGTGGGAGGGTTCGGAAGGGGTATATCGGTCGCGAGGACGCATTCACGAACTTTCCCTGACAATTTTCGTAACATGGTTTACGCTCCGGCTAAAATGATCCCATGAAAACCGGCCGCCTTTTTTTCAAGGAACTCCGCATCCGCCAGCTCCGCGCCCTGGTGGAGCTTTCGCGCCAGAAGACGTTCTCCGCCGCCGCCTCGGCGCTGGGGCTATCCGTGGTCTCCGCCTGGCGCCAGGTGCGGTCACTGGAGGAGGAATTCGGGGTGCAACTCGTGGCGGAAGGCCAGCAGCTCTCGCTCACCGACGACGGTCGGACCCTGGTCGAGATGGCCGAGCCCCTGGTGGAGAGCTTCCTGTCGCTGCGCTCGGTTTTCGACGATCGCAGAGGCAATACAACCCGAAAACTCACCGTCACCGCACCGGCCGGGGTGCTCAGTGACGCCCTGCCCGGGCCGGTGACGCGCTACCGGCGCCAATTTCCCAATGTCGGGCTCCGGCTCGTGGATCGTCCGTCCCGCGGGGCCTGCGCCGCCCTCGTGGCCGGCCAGGCGGACATCGCGATTGTGGGCATGATGATGGCGGATGAGCTGCCCACGTCGCTTACTCTCCACCCCCTCACGCGCTATCCGATCCATCTGCTCTGCCCGGACGGCCACGTGCTGGCCACGGCGAAACGGCTCACCGTGAAAATGATCGCCCGGCATCCGCTCGTGCTCAGCAGCGAAGACACCTCGGATCGCTCCCAAGTGGACCTCACCTTTGCCCGGGCCGGTTTAATCGACCAGCTCAACGTCACGATCAGCGCCACGCGTCTGCCCCTTATCACCGGGTATGTCGCTTTGGGCTTTGGCGTCGCCCTCCTGGCTCCGGGCATGGCGAAGGCACCAAGGCTAAAACGCGGCCAGCCGACCCTCGTCTGGCGCGACGTCAGCCACCTCTTCGGTCACGAGGATCTCATGCTCCTCCAGCGCAAGGGCCGTTTTGAGCTTCCGCACGTGAAAGCCTTCCGCGAGCTGGTGGAGGCGGCGTACCGGACGGAGGCCAAGGCCGCCTCGCTCCCCGTGCGGCCGCAAAATGACCCGAGGGTAAAGTCCGGGAGGGTCATGTCGTGATTCGTGTCTCCTATCGCTACGCTCCGTATTTGCCGACCCACAGAGCAGGCGCCCCGGAGCTTCACGGCGGCCGCACCGACCAACTTGCTTGCGACACCCCACCCGAACCGGGTCGAACCGGCGTTGAAGGCGAAAGCGTCGGCCGGAGCTGCCTCAAGCGTGGGCGAGGGCCTCGATCACGATCTGGTTGAGACTTTCGCCGCGCGCCATCGCCTGCAAGGCGGCGCGGCGGTGCAGATCGGGCGAGAGGCGCACGACGAATTTGCCGCCATACGTGCGGCCCGGTGGCGGCTCGGCGGCAGGCATCTTGCCATCGAGCATGTCGGCACACAGGTCCTCGACAATGGCGGCGAGTTGCCGGGCAACCTCCGTCTCTGTGTCGCCGTGGCCGCACTGCCCGACGAGCGGTGGCGCGCTGCCGACAAAGGCTCCGTCGGTTTTGCTCCATTCAATCACGCGGGGGTAACGCGCCGAAAGGGCGCGAATCTGGGCTTTGCGGGACTTGGCGTTCATGGGCGGGTCTCCGCGATCTTCTGGCGGATTTGTTTCTCTTGGTAAGGCTTTCGCAGTATCAACGTAGCGTTCAAGGCCACATGAGCCTGCAGGTTCGCGAGTTGAAATCTCGCGCGGACCATTTGCATTCGATGGCCACCGGACCTTTTCCGCGTTGCGCCCGGTCAAATCCACTTCGTTGGATTTTCAGGAATTCAAAAAATTGCAGCCCGCTTCATTGCGAGCCACGAACGCCGGACACGGTTTTCCGGCGCGCCTGCTTGAATCCGATTATCCCACCACATTATTTTGGTTGATAGAAGATCTCATCCTTTCCCTCCATGACCTACACCGAAGCCTACCGTCATTTCCTCGTGGTGCTCCGGGACCATCCGCAGAGGCCGCCACCACCGTTGCGCATGGAAAATACCGACGAATTTCACGCTTGGAAGAGCGAGAGGCGCGCGTTCGACGCCGCCCGGATCGAGCTGAAACTTGAGACACCGCGGGAGATCCAGGCCGAAAACTCGGCCGTGGGCGTAAACGCCGGCCCGTGGCGCATTGTCGAGCATGCGCGGTCTACCTGAGCGCACACCGGCGGACTTTGCCGACATCCTCTACGGGGCGGAGTCGCCGCTGATCGTCGGCGGATAGGCCGTCAACCTTTGGGCGGAAGTCTAACACGACCGCCCGGCCGAACTTGGAGGCATTTGCGCCCTTTGTCAGCAAGGACGCCGCCATCTACGGCACGCGGGCGCTCGCCGAACAGCTTGCGCGCCGGACGGGCTGGGAACTGCATCTTGACCCGCGGCGTGAGTCCATCGTCGCGGCCATTCTGCGCAAGCGGCGAAACCCGGAAGAACCGGCACTGACGATTGAAGTGTTGAGCCAAGTGAATGGACTTTCCGAAGCGGATTTGGCGCTCCACTCCGTGGTCGAATCTCGCGAAGCCCGCACCTTCCGCATCCCCGCTCCGCCGGTGTTGTTGAAGGCAAAGCTCTACAACCTCGCTTCGCTTGTGTTCACCGAACGGCTGCAGGACCTGAAGCACGCGCGAATGCTCTGCGAGATTGTTCCGCACTATCTGAACGAGCTGCTCACAGAGAGCCGCGCTGGGAAAGTCACGGAGCCGACCCTCGTCGCCGCCGTCAACTACACCGCCGAAGTCGTCACGGCGGGCTTTGCCGCAATGTGTCTCGCTCCTACGGTTTGGACCGCCGCCGTGTTTTTTCCGATTAGCCCGTGGTCGAACGGACCGGCCCTGCTACAACCGATCACGCGGCTTCACGTTACTGGTCTCGGACCGGAGTAACCAGCGTGGGTGAGGATGATGGCCTCGACGTCTTTGATGTCGTGGCCGATGGAACGGAGGCCTTCGAGAAAGATCGGGTAATGTCCCGGGGGTTCATGGTCAGAAACGGGAGTTTCATGGTTGCGGCGGCCGCATCCGAATCAGATCCGTCCGCCCGGAGATATTGACCAGCGAGTAGATCGAACCGTCCTGGCCGATGGCGATCGAGTTGACGTGCGTGGGTCGCTGCCCGTCCTCACCGAACACCGGCCCGTGGTCCTGATAACGGCCGGTCGGAATCTCATAGGTGACCAGGTGAACATTCTCGTCGCCGCGCACGCCAATCACCGTCTTGTGCTGCGGTTTCCCGGCGCCCGGGATGGGGCCCCCGGTGAGATAGTACAGCGTCCGACCGTCCGGCCCCAGCGCCAGGCCGAGATATCCGTAATAGTACATATCGGACATCCCGCTGCGCCGGGAAGGCTCGGAGGTGAGGCGCTCCAATACTTCCAGGCGCCCGTTTTGCGGCAGAAAGCGGAACAGATACCCGGAGTTCCCGTGGATCCCATAGATGGCGCCTTCGGGTTCGTACCACACGGTCTGCCGCCAGTGGTAGCCCATGTGTCCGGGCGCACCGGGATCGAAAGCGCCAAAATAGTCCTTGCGCAAATCCACCTCCGAAACCGGGGCGAGCAAGTTGCCCTCGTATCGGTAGCGCAGGATGTCCCCGCGCGAAGTCGTCAGGTAGGCGGCGCCGTCCCGCGGATCCACCGCGAGAGAGCGGCAGATCGCCCGGTACTGCGCGCCCTCGCCGGCTTCACCCCTCTCCTCGACTGGCCCGACGTGCCGGAGCTGCCGGCTGCGCAGATCATAGGCCAGGAAGTAGCCGGTGGGCCAAGTCAGTCCAAACAACCGTCCCCGTTGCGTATCCATGGTCATGCTGATGATGCCTTCCTGGAATGGCGCCGTGGCCAGGTCCTCGTACTTTCCGGATTTGAGATCATAGGCCAGGAAGTGCCCGCCTGGATACGGACGGTATCCGGGCGGCGGCGTGGCCTTGGTCTCTCTCGCTCCAGTGACATCGTAGTAGGCCACGTGCGTCGCGAAGTACAACTTGCCGCCGGCTTCGGCGAAACTGACGTGGCTCTTGCCCTGGGGAATCGCGCGCAGGTTCTTCTCCCCGCAGGCCGTCGTGAGGTCGCCAAGGTGGCGGACTTCGTCGGTCGCAGGAGAATAGCGGTACATCTGTCCGCCGGTCTCGAGCGCGGCCGAGGAAAGGACGTAGTAGATATTGCCGTCGGAGGCGCACGACACCGCGTTATAGGTGGCGCGCCCGTGCGCGAACTTCGAATCGCAGACGCGTGCCGTCAAACGCTTGGGCGGAGGGCTGGCCGGCGAATCACCCCCGAGCAACTGCCGGGGCACGAGGGTAATGGCGGCGGCGGCGGAAGCCGTGCGCCGGAGGAACTGCCTGCGCGTTTGGATGTGAGTCTTCATTCGAGATGGGTTCGATACCGAGAAACATGCACCGGCTTGGCTTGGTCAGAGGGAGCAGCCTGCTTGCAGGCGATGTACAATGTTATTGGTTGGCGCGCTCTGAGAATCGCCTGCGAGCAGGCTCCTCCCCTCAGACCAATTGCCCCGGAGATGTTCACGTGTCGGCAAAGATTAACACCCTGTACACCGCGAACGGCGGCACGTCGACGCCGGACCGCGGACCGCGTTGGATTGCAAGGGTCCTCTCCGGCGCGTCAGGTCCGAGCACCCGCGCCGTGCGTCCGGCCTGCCAGCGGCTGCCGAGCTCCAGCTGCAAGCCCGGCGGTGTTTCGCTGCGGGCGTAGTTCACCAGGTGAACGGCCAGCCGGTTCCCCGGAAGATCGCAGGCGCTCACTGTCACCGTATCGGTCCCGCGCAGCCGCACGGAGAGCCGGGTGCCGACGGTGCGCTCGACCGCATCGGCGAGTTGTCGCGACCATGCGGGCAGGGGAACGCTCGTGCCGTGGGCTTCGGACGGCAGAGCAGTCGTGCGCTCGGCGGCACCGGCTCTGGTGGCGAGCGCGGTCATCGCGACTCGCACGACGCGGCGGTCGTCCAGTCCGGCGAAGGCCGGTCGCGCGCGTTCCTGTCCGTGCTCGTCGTAGCGCCCGTTGTCGCCGCCGAGGACGACCGCGCCTCCTGCCGCCGCGAACGCGCGGATGGCCGCGACCTCCGCGTCGCTCAGGTGCGACTGCCCGGCGAGTACGAGCGCGGCGAACTCGTTCAACCGGCGCATGTCCTCGCCGAACAGGTTTTCCCAGGCAAAGCCGGCGCGAATGAGCACTTCCTCCGCGGCCTCCACCTGCGGGTCAGCCTCCGGCGCGTTGAACGCCAATGACGCAAACGTCCGCAACACGGCCACGTCACGAACCGGGCGTGCACCCGCGAGCAGCTTCTCGTTGCCCCGCACAAACCGCAGCGACCGGGCCAGCGCGGCGCTCAAATCCGGCCGGTCGATCCGCATCCGATCGCCTCCGCCCCCGGGCCGCAGCGCCCAGTTGGTCCCGGGTATGCCGCCGTTGGCCGCGGCCTCGGCGACCTGGAGGCTGACTTCGCCCGCGGTCTCGGGCAGCCCCGACGCGTTCAGCTTGTCGCGCCGCCAAACGGTGGAGACGACCCGGTAGCCGACCGCGGCGGCCTGCTTGTTCGCGCGGACCTGCGAGACCAGCATGCCGTTCTCCACGCCGGAAAAATTGCCGTTCTCGGCGAACATCAGGTTGAGTTGCCGGCCCAGTTGCACCGGCCAGACGCTGCGCGCATAGGGGCTGCCGGGGCCCCGTGGATACGCCGGGTTGCCGAGCAGGATCGCGTTGGGGCGGATCTGGCGCGCATGGCCGCAGAGTTCGGCGTGATATCCGGCCAGACTCTCGCAGCGAAACCGCACCCACTCCTGCACGAGAGGGTCGTCGATCCGACCCGGCGCCAACTGCGTGGGCGGCAGGCGCACGGCGTCGAATGACGCGCGCCCAAACCGTTTTTGTGGCGACGGAAAATGCCGCGTGAGCCACACGCGGAAACCTTCCTCGCAGCGCGGGCAGTAACAGGGCTGGGCGTAGTCGTTGTCGAAATGGAGGCCGTCGAGGCCGACCTGTTCCAGGCCGACGCGGATGGCGCGCTTCATGTAGTCGCGAAACTCGCGGGCCAGGATGCACGGCGCCCAGCGGTATTTCGAGTTGCCCCATGTACGCAGTTGCCCCTTTTCGTCGCGCTGAATCCAGTCGGCGGCGCGCGGTTCCTCGGCGAGAAACTGCTCGTGGTAGAGCGACCGCGACTGGCAGTAGCCGAGCACCTTGATGCCGTGGCCGTGCGCGAATTTCACCAGGCTCGCCGTGCGCTGCTGCTCGGCCTCCTCGGCGACCAAGCCGAAGCCCTTGAAAAAATGGGTGACGGCGAGGTTGATGCCGAGTTCCGCCATCTGGCGGGCGAGTGCCTCGGAGTGAAGCCGGTCGAACCACGAGTCCAGCGTCGGCGATCGGGTATCCACGCCACCCACGACACCACCCACGCGCCGGTAATGAGCGAGCGGCTCCCAACCCCACCACGCCCAATAAAACGGCTCTGGGGCCACTGCGTCTTTGCTGGATGGCGTGGCGCCGAGGAGCATTTTCGCCGGGAACAGACTGACGAGGCCCGACACACCCGCCGCGCGACAGAGGAAGTCGCGCCGTCCCATCGACCAGATTTCGTGTGGGCCATTCATTTGTGTATGATGATATTGATCCGTTTCGTGCTTTTTCGCGACGATCTTCCTACGCGTAGCCGCGTTGGAGCCTAGCGACAACGTGGGCTCACGCTCGACCCCGCTTTCGCCTTCGACTCAAGCGCGGCTACAGCAGTCGGTCCAGCGGTGGCGGCCGCCGCGGTGCGATGTTTGCCTGGCTGCCGGGTCGTGTCGGTAGGTCTAATGCTCATTCCTTAGGACCGGAGGAGGAGGCGCCAGACGATCCCCGAATCAAGCGTTCGGCATTCCGGTGGTAAAACTTCTCGAGCACCGCTGGAGGCAGACTGATGCCTTTGAGCCGCAGCCATTGCGGCTGGTAACCGCCGGGGACCGTCACCATGTGATCCGTTTCGAAGTACTCCAGGTAATCACTGTAGGCTCGCGTCTGCCGCTCTCGCCACCGTTTCCGTGATTCCTCGTTCGCCAGCGTCTTCTCGTCGCCGGCCAAAAAGATGTCGGAGCCAAAGAGAATTCGGTCCTGATACTTGATCAAGAAATCACGGACCGCCTGGGGGTGGTAGCGATAAAGGAAACGTAGCCGGGCGCCGCACTCCACGAAGAAATTTGGACATCGGTCCAGCAAATCGCCCAACGCGTCGAAGTCGCTGGTGAGACTGCCAAAATGCGCTCCGATAAAAGTAGTCTGCGGGTGTTTCCGCAAAAGATGGTTTCTTTGCTGGATGAGGTTTTCCCAGGCCGGCACGTCGGGATGATTATGGTATTTGGCCGTATTTCCTATCTTGTACTGAAAAGTATTATAGGTGTTCGGGTACCAATATTCCCTGGGGTCGGCGGTATGGATCAACACGGGCAATCCCAGCTCGCCGCACTTCGTCCAGAAGGGATCGAGACGGGAATCGTCTATCTTCAGCAACGCTCCGGACGAGTCGCGATGGTGCATGCCCAGGTTTTTCCATATCTTGATCCCTTGCATGCCCAGCTTCGCGGCGGCCTCGAGCTCGGTCACAATGTCCTGGAAAAACCTCGGCTCTTTGGCCGCCCGGCCGAAGTCAACCGTGCCAAAGACGTTTAAACGCTCCGGAAACTGCCGGCGAAGTTGCAGCCAGGTTCGGAGATTCGATTCAGACCAGCCGCCGGTGAACGGAAAACCCGCCGGATCGAACAGCAGGAGCGTGAGCGCGTCGACCCCGGTCGCATCCATCACCTCGAAATGGGCCTGCAAGGCGGGCAGTGTCGGCCAGGCGCCATGGGTATGCACATCGATGATCCGGTAAGGGCTCTGATAGACATTCGCTTTCTCTCCCGGCGCAGAGGCGCCGAGCACCCGGGCCGCACCCAGACCGCAAGTGGCAATGAGACAAAAGGAGAGCAGGTTCCGAAGCACCGAACGCAGAAACCCAGAAACGAAGTTGGAGTTCATCGTCGTCTATTTCCGCAACATGAGGTTTCCCATCGACGCTAAAGGCATGAAGCTTTTCCCGTCGCCTGGAGCTAGCATATGATATTCCGGGGTGTCTCCGGCCATGCGCTGCCGGCTCACATTTATGCCCGCGAAAAGAATTGCGGGAATAACGTATGGCCTCAAAAGCTGCCGTTGACTCCAGCCTGGAAGCGTACGCCGTGGTCGCGCTGATCGGTGATGCGTTCCGCATACTCGCCGGAATGCTGCTTCTGCTTGGAATTGAAAATATTGGCGACGTCGGTGAACAGGGTGAGCCCCCGCGAGTAACGAAAGCCCATCTTGGCATCAATCATGGTCCGGGGCGTCCGATAGGAACGCGCCAGGGGATCGATATTATAGGCCCGCAGATAACTGCTGGTGTAATTTCCATTGATGCGCGCATAAAAGCGGCCGCGACTATAGGAGAGTCCGGCACTCGCCACCCGGGGCGTAAAGTTCACCAAGGCACTGCTTGGCGCCTCGTTTACCCGGCCATAATTGCCTGTCGTCTCCAGCCAGGTATAGTTGCCAAAAATGCCCAATCCGCTCCAGAAACCGGGCAAGAACGAGAGCTGCTGAGAATAGTTCAGCTCCGCACCCCGGACCCGGCCAAAGCCGCCGTTGGTCTGCGTGGCCAGTTCCCAGCCGGCGTATTCGCCGTCGAACCCGTTGTCGTCACCGGTTGGAATCCTGACCACCGTGCTGAACAGGAAGTTCTTGATCTCCTTCAGAAACACGCCCGCGGAAATGATGCCAACCGGCTCAAAGTACCGTTCGATGCTGACATCGAAGTTGGCCGCGTCCTGCGGTTTCAACCCCGGATTGTTCCGGGTGATTCGCTCGGCGTCGTAATTGATTCTCGTGTCCGGGTAGATCGATCCGAAGCTGGGCCGACCGAAGCTCTGCGAGTAGCTGGCCCGCATCAGCCAGTTTTTCCCCGCTTCATATTTGAAATGAAGTCCGGGCAGGACGTTGGTGTAATCCCGCTCCACCGACGTCCTTTTTCCCCACTGGGCTTGGGTTCTGGCCACCGGATCCGTCAGCGTCAGCCCGGCCCGCGGATCCTGCACGGCCGATTCTCCACTCGCATAGGTTCGCTCCACCCGCAGTCCTCCGAGCACGGACAACGCCCCCAGCGACATATTTCCCATCGCATAACCCGCGAACACCTGCTCCCGCGCATTCTTGTCGTTCGTCAGCGCGTTCTGCAATGATGTCGCCGCATTGGCGGTGAAAAATTGGGGATTCGCTTCGCGGTACTGGTTGATCTTGGCCAGGTCCAGGTAGCCGGGCAGGAAACCGAAGGGGTGCCACTTGCCCGCGGGAATGCTGGTGGGCAGCGAAGTGTCGATGAAATTGCCGAGGAATGCGCCCTGGGGTCCGGAGTAGACATACGTCTTGTTCGGGTTGCTCGTGTAGCGCTCTTCGCTCATGTACTTGAATCCCGTCTTGATATAAGCGGGAATCGGCTTGGCGAAACTGAGCTTCACGTTGAGTTGTCCCCCGAATAGGTCCGTACCCTGATCAAGCCCCTGCGTGGTCATTCCACCCAGGACCCAGTTAGCCGGATCCCGGACGTTAACGCCTCCAGTCTGTGTCAGCTCCCGGCGCCCGGCCGAACCGGTCTTGGTGCCGTCCAATCGCCAGGAAGTATTGGCCACCGTGACGGTGTAGCCGCGAACGGCGTTTGGATCTCTCACCATTCCGCTCTCCCAGGCGGGGCTTTCCTCGTAGATTCCGGCGTAGTCGATCTCGAGCTGGCCATAGCGATGGCGGCCACCAGGCTGGAAGGAATACCTTTTGGTCACCCGGTTGACCGGTGTCTTGGCAAACGAATAGGTCGAATTGACCAACTCGGTCACCCGATCGGTATAACCCGGGAGGATCGAGGCCTCGACCCGGGCTCCCGCGGCATTAAATCCCCCGGGTCGGTAGCTGGGGTGGCCAAAGGGAAACTGCACCTGAGCCGGAATCGGCCGGCCGGATGCATCGAGGGTGGCGACCTGCGCCCGCAGCGCGGAAACATTCTGATTTCCACCTTCGAACTGGTTCTTGTTATCGTAGTAAGTATAGAAGCTGTTGACGTAGAGCAGCGAGTGGTCGCTGACCTTGTAGTCCAGCCGCAGGTTGGCGCCCGACCGCATCCGGTCGGTGGAATGGAAGTCGTATACCGCCAAACTCCGCATATACGCCGGGCTTTCCCTGGTCGGCTGCCACGAGGCCAGCAGATTGCCGCCGGCGGCGACCCAGTTGACCGTGTGACTGAGATTCAGGGCGACACCAATGTTCCGATTCTTCCCGAAGACATTCGCATAACCCAGCGCAATCGTGGGCCGGATCCGATTTGAGGTATAGGCGGTGGCGCGCACGTGCTCCCCGACCGTCCGACCGCTGGCGCTGAGCGCATAGGTTATCCGACGGGGCTCCGCCCGGTCAAATATGCTCGCCGGCCGCATATTGATGTTCCCACCGATCGAGTCGCCATCCATGTCCGGCGTCGGAGACTTGGTCACTTCCATGATCTCGATCGCCCCGAGCGGAATCTCGCTGATCCCGGTCTGTCGATTGGCGCCCTGGCCGCCGCTGGCCAGTTTCATGCCATCGAAGGTCACGTTGTTCAGGTTCGCGTCGATGCCCCGCACCATCAGGTAGCGGGCTTCGTTCTCGTCATTAATGGCGGAAATTCCCGGCAGCAGTTTGAGCACCTCGGCGGCGTTGCCGTCCGCGATGTTGCCAAACGCGTCGTTCGCCACGACGCTCTTCACGTTGGGGGCGTTGCGCTGCTGCGTGATGGCGGCCGCCTGGCCTTCGCGAATGCTGGCCACCGTGAAGGCGTCCATCACATAGACATCCGAGACCAGATCGATGTCGCGGGTGACGACTTGCGCGGCGCTCACGTCGACGACCACGCGCTGAAGATTGAGACCGGTATAGGAAACGGCCAGGGTGGCCGTGCCGGCAGGGACATCGGCCAGGCGGAAGCGCCCGTCGCGGTCGGTGAGAACCGCCCGGTTCGCTCCCACCAACTCAACCCGGGCCCCTTCCAGAAACAGCCCCAGCGCCTTGTTCGACACGCGGCCGCCGACTTCACCCGTGCCCGGCGTCTGCGCAGAAAGGCAAAAGGGCGAGAGCAGAAGAACGGCAGTGACAAGCCTGAGCAGCAGTGGGCGAGAACTGCGGTGGGGCGGCGAAACGGTGGGCATGAGGTTCATCGGTAGTTTTGTTTCGATCCGGGCCATGGTACCTTTCACCCCGGCAACTTCACCTCCTTTCGGTGACTTTTTTGGTAACGTGGTTTACTCCCCGGCTAAAACGGTCGGCGACAACCCATCGCCGCCTGGAGGGGCCGCGGACTTCCGGCCGAAAAGCGGCGACGACGGAGCGCCGCCCTTCGGCACGATCTCCAACCTAACAGGATGCGGTTTCTAACTCACTGACTGCGCCACGTTCCAGTCCCGGAGCCGGTCGAGGCTGCGAACAAACGGCTTCAGCCCGAACCACAGTACAATCGCCGACGCCACCTGGGCGCTGGCGGTCACGATGGCCAGAGAATAGCGCAGCATGTTGTCATCCTGAAAGACATAGTCGGTCACGACCGCGATCGCGGTCGGTCCGCAACCAAGTCCAACCAGAACGTTCACAAAGATGTAGAGCGCCGCCGCCTGGCCGCGCATCGGCGCGGGCATGATTTGCGTGATGGCCGCAGGCGCGCAGCCGAACGGTGCCGCCATGATGAAGATCAGCGGAACCAACAGGGCCAGCGCCAGGGTCGGACTCTCGATGAGCGGAAAGGCCAGACTGATGGGCGCCGCGAAAATCGGCGCCAGCGACATGACCCGCAGGTTGGCCTCGCGTTGACCGCGCGACGCCAGGTAGTCGGCCAGGCGTCCCCCGGTGACGATGCCAAGCGTCCCGCAGATGGCGACGATGACGCCGAAACGGATGCCAATATCGCCCGCCGTCCAATGATGGGTCCGGACAAAAAACGTCGGGATCCACGCCTTGGAGCCGTAGGAAGAAACCGCGAGCAGCGAAATCCCCAGATTGTGGCAGAGGAAGGTGATCTTGTTCGCCCTGATATAGGCGATGACCTCGCGCAGCGGAATCTCGACACTCTTCAAGGCCCCGTCCGCCGCTCGCACCTGCCGCATGCCACGGCGGAGTGGCTCGCGCACGGTAAAAAGCAGCAACGAGAAGAGAACGCCGGGCAGTCCCACCACAAAGAAGATGATCTGCCAGGGCCGGGTCGCCCCGATGACGGGCAAAACCCACGATTCCTGGGCGGAGGCCAGCTTGATCACCATGCCACCCAGCAGCAGGGCGAGACCGCCCCCCAGATATATCCCGGTTCCGTAGACGCTGAGTGCGGTCGCGCGCCGGTTGGGCGGAAAATAATCGTAGATCAGGGAGTAGGCGGCGGGCGAAAGCGACGCCTCGCCCACGCCGACGCCGACGCGCATGAGCATCATTTGCCAGAAGTTCTTCGCCAGTCCGCAGCCGGCCGTGAACAAGCTCCACACCACAAACCCCGCGGCAATCAGACTGCGCCGGTTCTTGGAGTCGGCCATGCGGCCGAGGGGGATGCCAAAGAACGTGTAGAAGAAGGCAAATGCCGTGCCCATGAGCAGGCTCATCTGCGTGTCATTGATGTTCAAGTCGCGGCGAATCGGTGCGACCAGCAGGTTCAGAATCGTGCGATCGATAAATGAGAAAATATAAACAAACGTCAGGATCCCGACCACGTACCAGGCGTAGGGCGCAGGCGGGTAGGGCTGCTCGTTGGGGGTACGGACGGGCTCGGGCATCTCGGGGAGGTCGCTACAAGCGCGGCGGATCAACCTGCAGGCAAGAACAAACCCCGCGCGGGCGCATCCGATTGTTTGAACCAGGACCAATCTCAGACCTGCTCGCCCTGTTGGTAGTTCCGGCTTCAGCCGGTTCCGGGGTGTTTTCTTTCCGCCTGACGGCGGAAGGAAGAACACGGCATTCCAGAAGTGGGATGCGCCCCTCCAGACGGGCCGCGGCGCCAATATCGCCAATATGATGCTTTTCAAAGCCCTCGTGGCCGTACACCGTCTGCACCCGTGAACGAAACTCAATCACGCGAAAAAGACCTGGCCGGGCGAATCTGTCTGGTGATCGGAGGGGGATCGATCGCCCCGGGTTGGGGTATTGGCCGGGCCATATCAGTCCTTTACGCCCGCGCCGGAGCCCGCGTCGCGGTCGCCGACTTGAATTTGTCCGCGGCGGCGGAAACCGTGGCGATCATACAAAGTGAAGGGGGCACCGCGGAGGCATTTCAAGTCGATGTCCTCAACGACGGTTCCATCGTGCAGCTCGTTCACGACGCGAACGAGCGGTTCGGTGGCATCGACGTTCTGCACAACAACGTCGGCCTGAGCAAGAGCGGCAACGCGCGCGACACCAGCCCGACCGACTGGCGGCGCGTCCAGGACGCCAATGTGACTTCCCTGCACGTTGCAACGCAGGCCGTCTTGCCCGGCATGATGGAGCGGCGCCGGGGTGTCATCCTGACGACCTCCTCCATTGCCGCCCACCGCCACCTGGGTTATTCCTCGCTGGCCTACGCGGCCACCAAGGCGGCAGCGATCGCCTTTACCCGCACCCTCGCGATTGACTATGCGACCTACGGGATCCGCGCCAACACCATCGTTGCGGGATTGATCGATACCCCACGGATCGGTGTCCTCCTGCGCGGAGCTTACGCTGGATGTTCGCTGGAGGAGATGAAGGAACGGCGCCACAACGTCGTACCCTTGGGTCGGATGGGAACCGCGTGGGATATCGCCGAAGCCGCGTTGTTCCTCGCGTCGGATCGGGCGAAATATATCACCGGCGCGGAACTTGTCGTTGACGGCGGACTGACCGCGACCGTACCTCACTGACACTCGTGGCCTCAGCCTGCGTCGAATCCATGCACTGGAGACAAACCGAATCAGGTGTAGGGCTGGACCTTGGTCCACACCCAGAAGTTCGGCCGGATCCTCGTTTTTTTCGGCACGCACCAAGGCGGAGCCCGACACGAAAAGAACCTGGTCGCAAACGTGACCGATCCGGAGCGATGTTGTTCTGGCGCTAGGGCGGGCCGCCGGTGCCGGTGGGATCGAGAAACAGATTTATGTACAACCTAAATGGTAAAGTTGCCCTGGTCACGGGCGCCGGCGGTGAGCGTGGCATTGGCCGCGCCATCGCGATGCGCCTGGCGCAAGAGGGCGCCAACGTTGCCGTCAACGATATCCACGCCACATCGGCGCCCGGAAGCAAATGGGGCGGAATGGCACAGGTGGTCGGTGAAATCGAAGCCCTTGACCGGCGGTCGACGGGCATCGTCGCGGATATCGGCGATGCGGCGCAGGTTCAAGCCATGGTCGACCAAGCAATCGCGACGTTCGGCCGGATCGACATCCTGATCAACAATGCCGGCGCGCGGGCGGGCCGGGATCGGGTGCCAGTGGTGGAACTGGAGGAAGCCGACTGGGACCGCGTCCAACGCACCAACAGCAAGGGCACCTTCCTTTGCAGCCAGGCGGTCGCCCGTGCCATGCTCGCCAGCCCGGGCTCCTGCCGCGGGGGCAGGATTATCAATATCGCTTCGACCGCCGGCAAGAAGGGCTCTGCCCGCTACGCGGCCTACTGCGCGTCGAAATTCGCCGTCGTCGGTTTCACGCAAAGCCTGGCGCACGAACTGGCGCCGCACGGCATCACCGTGAACGCCATCTGTCCGAGCCTCGTCGTCACGGAGCGCATCGACGACATCGCCACCGCCCTGGCCCCGGCGAACCTCTCGCCGGACGAACAGCGGGCGGCGATGATGGCAAACGCCGCGGCGCTCTCCCCGCTGGGACGCATGGCGGAGATTGGCGACGTCGCCGCCCTGGCGGCGTTCCTGGCCTCCGCAGAATCCGATTATCTCACTGGCCTGGCCATCAGCGTCGCGGGCGGCAGCCAGATGCATTGATGGCCATTTGGATAGTTACGGCGCAAGCAGGACTTGCTGATCGCTCAGATCCTTGCCCCCGACCGTGTGGGCAAGGGTGGCGCCGCGATATTCCACGATCTCCAGCGACTCCAGCGCGTTGACGATCATGTATTGCGTCGGCATGTCCTCCCATCGCGCCCGGCGGAAGTTCAGCTTCCCTTCACCGCGCCACATCGCCTTGACGACCCGGTTGGGTACCGCGAGCGGCGTCAAGACGGCGTACTGCACATCCGCGCGCCCCGGTTCTCCGGTCCGAGGGATGTATTTGTAGTGCAGGGTGCCGGCACTCTTCGCCAGGCCGGCACTGGCCGCCGGCTGCCCCGCACCCAACGGTTCGAGCTGACCGACCGAAAGCTCCAAGAAAGTGAAGCCGTCCCAACGGGCGCTACACTGGGTCCGGCCCTCGCGGATCACGGGGTCTGGCAGATCCGCGAAAATCTTCGAAAAGCCCAGCTCGTCGCGACCCGTGATGATGGGTTCGGTGAGGTTTTCCCAAAGCACCGTCAGGAAGCTGCCGGCCACTGGGCCGGTTTTCCCGTGGTAAACCGCCGGAATATAAACACCGAGCATGTTGTAACCGCGGCCCGCGAGCCACTCGATCTCCTTCATATAGGAGGCGGTCACCGTCACCACGGGGTCCGCCCCGAGTGAAAATCCCGGCGGCAACAAAGCGCTCAACTGCTCCGCCCGGCTCAGGAAGCTGATGGATATCGCCGTGGTTTTCGGCGTATCCTTGCAGGCAAAGCGGCGGCCGTCGGGACCGCGCCGCGGACCGGTGGCCGGGCCGAAGTGCGTCGGCATCCGGTAGGGCTCCGAAGGTTCAAAGTGGTACGACATTGGGAGAGGCGTAGGCTAGATTGAGTCGGTTTGAAACTGCAAAACCCGACGCCAGCGGATTGCGCTGATGACGCGGGTAACGCCAGACTCATGACGTCGTGGATGAGAGGCTCATGATGCGCTCAAACGATGCGGGGGCGTTTTCAGGCCAAGCAGGGCACGCGCCTCCGCGACCGTCGCAAGTTGGCCGCCCAGGTCGCGGATGATGCGCACCGCTTTTTCGACCAGCGCGGCATTGCTCGGCGCGGGCGTCCCCTTGGCGATGTGCACCGTGTCCTCCATCCCGATACGGCAATGCCCACCGAGAATAAGAGCCTGGGCCAGCATCGGAAAGGCATGGCGCCCGGCACCGAAGGCCGCCCATTCGCAGTTCTTCGGCAGGAGCGACTTTGCGAGCAACAGGGTCTCCGGCGACGAAGGCATCCCGTACTTGATGCCCGTTACGATCTGGCAAAGCGCCGGCAGCTTGAGGGTTCCATCTGCCACGAGTTCCTGAGCCAGCACGAGATCGCCGGTGTCGAAAAACTCCAGCTCCGGCTTGACGCCAGCGGCATACATACGCGCGGCCATGATCTTCACGTTGCGCGGGCTGTTGATCACCGCTCCGCCCCCGAACCACATGGTGTTGAGGTCGAGCGTGCAGATCTCCGGCTTCAACTCGACCACGTGCTCGGTCCGGATTTCGGGGGTCGTGAGCACGGTGCCGGGCGCGGCCTTGGCCGGATCGTCGTCGCTCGGGATGAAGCGCCCCCCGGGGCCGGTCGTCAGGTTGATGATCAGATCGACCTCGCTGGCGCGGAGCCGCTTCACCACCTCGCGATAGTACTCGAGCTTCATGCTTGGGCGTCCGGTTTCGGGATCACGCACGTGGATGTGGCAGATGGCGGCCCCGGCCCTGGCCGCCCCGATGCAGGCATCGGCAATTTCAGCGGGAGTCACGGGCAGCGCGGGATTTTGCTCGCGGGTCGGAAAACTTCCCGTCACCGCACAGGTTAGAATGGTTGGCTTCATGGTCATGTTGCTCGGCTTAAAATGATGGGAGGGGTCAGGGCAGGATTTTCGGGCGGACGATACCGCCCCGGCCGGTTCTTTCACGAACTTTCCCCGACAATTTTCGTAACCGGGTTTACCCTGGAGCTAAGGCGGGCTCATAAAATCCGATCACCACTCTTTCAAGGAGCTGATCCGCCGGCCGGAATTCCGATCGTCGGAGCGCCTGCACCCGAGACGGATGCGCGGCCCAAACCGTCACAGCACCGGTAGCGGTCAAAGTTCGGCGGGCCGTGAGCCGGTTCGCCAGGCACGGCTCCGAGCCTGCCGAGGGACGGAGCCCCTGCACCATATTGCATCGCGTTGGTCCGTGAACCTTATTTCACCCGCTCCACATCCACATAAAGGGCCTGCAGGCGGGGGGCGTCGTGCACGTACAGGAGCCGCCCGGGCCGCACCTCCCGAATGGACATGTAGTTGAACCCTCTTTCATCAGTGATGACCTGGTGGAATCCCCAGGTCCTGCCCTTGTCCAGGCTGAACATCAGGTTGGAGCCGTTGCGGCCATAGGCGCAGGCGAGCACCCCATTGCTCATATTGACCATGTCCGGATCCACACTGCCTTCCTCCAGGGTGACTGGAGAGCCCCAGGTCTTCCCGCCATCATTCGACCAGATCTGTTCGAAAGGTTGAAACCCCTTGGTGCGCAAAATCGCGGTCATCTCCGTCTCGGAAAACCGCACCACGGCCGGTTCGTGCCGTTTGGCCTTGGAAAGGGTCGAGAAGTGCGTCCAGGTGAGACCCCGGTCCGCCGACTTCAGCAGCATCGGAGCCGAACCGTACACGACGGCCAGCAGTTCACCGTTCCCGACATTGAATATATGCCGGTCAAATGCGACCAGACTGATGTTTTCAGGCACTCGAATCAGGTTTTCTGTCATCGTAAAGGTTCCCGACTTCTCGTCGAAGCGGTGGGTCATCCCGATAAAGACACCTTTTTCGCGATCATACCTGGTGGTCCAGCGCGAGATCCCAATGATAGTGTCGTCGGGCAGGCGGATCATCGGCAGGGGGGCAAACGATTTGTACTGCATGTCCCGAACCGGTTGCCAGGACCTTCCCTCGTCGGTGGACTTCAAGACGCCATAAGGCTCCAAAATGGCGTCGGGACCCTGGGCCACGCTCATCAGCAGCACGCCCTTGCCCACATCATAAAGATACGGGCGGGTGTTCTTGCCGATAATGCCATAGGGCCGCGTCTGCGGATCTCCCGGGGGCAACGAAGGGATGTCCCACGGTGGGCTGATCGTAATCCGCAGCTTTGGGGGCTCAGGCTTCTGTCGCACGGGGCGAACGCCCAGCCTTACCGAGGCCCAGTAGGTTTCACCCATCAGGTTATTCGAATTGGAACCGAATTGTATATAGGCATCGGGCGATTCCGCCGGCTTCCAGAACGCGCCCTCTCCCTGGATCCGGCGCTTCCCGTCGACGTCGATGCTCATGTCCTTCCCGCGGATCACCAGCCGGTAAGTATGGAAGTCGGTCTTGGCGTCCATCATCACCACCCGGTCCAGGAACGTGGCAATTTTTTCCGGGTGCAGCACAAGTCCGTCCTGGTGACGTCCATCGCTGATCACCAGGCTGCCCGGCCATCCCTGGAGGGAGGGCCAATAGAGAAACGATCCCATCCCCTTCGCGCCTTCCTTGCCCTTGTTCGCTGTCACCGACTCGACTCGCACGCGGGCTTCGACCACCACCTCTTTGGCCGCGTCAGGGATCCATGACATCCGGAAGGCACCCAGCGCGGCGGCCGTGTCATCGATAACCTTTAGTGCCCCGCCTTCGAGCCGGGCTTTGGCCGCCAACTCGCCGACCGGCGTCCACCCCTGTTGCTGCGGGAGCGTCTTGCCGTCGTAGGTGACGAGCCAGGTAATGTCGTCCTTGGTTTCCTGCCCCGAGACCGGGCCGAAACTCACCAACGCGAGACCGACCAGAACTGAGCCAAGACGATGCAGTCCCGGACACAAAACGCGTTTTGCACCGGACGGGAAGAAACGTCGGGCCTTGTAGCCCTGCGCGTGAGCGCAGGGACCGCCCGCACTCCCGCCGCTCACGCGGCGGGCTACAACGGAGCCGTTACGTAACAGTTGGCCGTGGGCCGCCGAGCTTCGCGCGAGGACATTCGTGGCCAACGGGAGGGTTGCGGCTGAAATGGATTTCATGACGGTCAGGGTGAATCCGGCGCAGAAGGACTCTGGGGTTGGGTTTTCATTGGTGGAGTGCGGTTCCACTGGATCGATCCGGCGATGACGCCTCGAGCACGATGATCGGCGACGGGTCATCAGCGCCTACTGCAGCCGCCACTTGGCCTGGCGCAGCAAGGCGAGTTGCGGCGCTTTCATGCTCTCATACCACACCGTGAGCAGGGTACCGTCGGCCAGTTCGACCGTACTCGGGTAGCCGAGATCGCCGTCCCGGCCATCGGCCGAGAGCACGATTTCGTCGCTCCAGGTCTTGCCGTGGTCGATACTGATGCGGGCTCGATTCCCGTACGGAGGCCGGCGATAGCCATACGTCATCACGAGGCGTCCGTCGCGCAAGCGCTGCAGGTGGGAGGGGAAACCGTAGGAGATCGGATGCGGCTCGGTCCACGTCCTGCCGCCGTCGGGCGATTCGGTTTGCAGCGTCCAGCCCTTGTTGGCGTCGTTGTGGTTGCGAATCTGCGCGATGATCGTGCCATTGGTGGCCTCGACGGCATGCAATTCATGATAACTGCTGCCCTTGTCGCCTTTGCGGGTCGTGATTTCCGCGAGCCATTGCCAGGTGAGGCCGTCGTCCCGCGAAACGCTGACCCCAATCTTTCTGTCCTTGGTCCACAATTGCTTCCCGGCATAAAGCAGCCGGCCGTCCTTGAGTTGAATCGGCCCGTGCGGGCTGTTCACGATGGTCGGGATGCGGGTGGACCACGCCCGGCCGCCATCGGTCGAACGAATGCACCACTCGCCGAGCTCGGCCTTGCGTTCGGCGTCGTTCAAGCGCGCGTGCACGGCCTTCCATTTTGCCAACTGTCCCGGCGGCATGGCTTTCGACCCCCAGCCGGTGTCCGTGTGTTGAGAAAACACCGTGGCCTTCGCCAGATGGGCTTCGTACGCCAGTGAAGTGAACGTCGTGACGATAAGGGTGCCCTTCGCCGTCTCAATCACCCCGGAGTCGCGGTCGTCCGTGGCGCTGTCGAGCAGTACCCGCGGCCAGCTCCACGTGGCGCCCTCGTCGCGCGAGGTCATTGCGTGCACTTGGCCGAAAGGGTCGACATGCGATTCGCGGCCGCCTGACCAGGAGACCCAGAGCTCGCCGTTCTGCCGGCGGGCGACGGTCGACCAGCCATGATAAAACTCGGGCTGCTGCGAAATGACCTTGGTCTCGAGGACCTTCCCCTTGGGCGTGGCGGCGCGCGCGATCCAGGGAGCAGCCAAGGTGGCAGCGGTGAGGCTCGACGCCTGCGCGAGAAAGCGACGGCGGGTGGGGTGATGAGGCTGGGTGGTCATGGAGGAGGTCGGTGGACTATTAGAATGAACCTTTGATCCCCACGCTGAACGGAACGCC
>JBIJCX010000081.1:0-26401 GCA_044344465.1 Opitutaceae bacterium | reverse complement strand
AGGGTTGTCCGGCTACTCGAGCCTGATCGTGCTCGACGCCACGACCGCCGGCTGCCTCTACGAGCGCGGGGAGAAGACCTATCGCGAGCGCATCACGTTCGCGCGTTTCCCCCTTGCCGCGCTGACGCCGCCGCCACCCGCGAGCAGTGCCAGGTGACCGAAGCGAAGAGTCGCGATCAGGCCAATCGCCGGCGCGCGGCAAGGCGGGCCGGCGCTCCGGTTGCCGGCCAGGTGTCGTGGCGGTGCTACCAACTCAAGGTCACGAGAATCGTCCAGTCGTAAATCGGATTACCGTCCGCATCCTCCGTGTACGCGTTCGTGCGGCGCCACGTCGAGCCCGGCGACGCCGAGGGGAGAGGGTTCGCCCTACGCGGTCGGCGCGGCCCGCGTCATCTGCACAAGCGTGGATCCGATGAATGACTTTGCCGGATCAGCCTCCGCTCCAACCGGCGATTCGTTGCGATCGTAGATCAGCAGGAGTTCGTTGGGCGCCACTTCGGCAATACCCATATAGGTGGAGCTTCGCCATTCGCCGATGGGCGTGAGATGACTCCACTTCCGACCGCAACCGTCCAGGCTGAACATCAGGTGCAGTCCCGGCCGCCCAAAGGTACAGGCGAGGACACCGTTGGACATGAGATGCAGGTCCGGATCCACCCCGTGCCCGGGAAGCGGCTCCGGGGTGCTCCAGGTTTTGCCTTGATCAAGCGAGCGGCACTGGGCGAGTGGCAGTTTGCCTCCGCAACGCATCACACAAAGCAGGCTCCCATCCGGCACCCACATCAACGCTGGCTCGCAGAATCCGTCACCCGGCGCCATGTATTTATAGGCAATCGTGCTGACGAAGGACCACGTCTTTCCACCATCCCGGGAGTCAACCAGGATGGTGCGATAGCCGCCGTCGGCGTGAAAGTGGCACTGCATCGCCGTCAGCCAGTGGCCGTCGCGTTCGATGAGATAGCGCCAGAAAGTCGGCCCGCGCCGCTCGGACGCCTGCCGGACAATCGCGTCGTAGTACGCGGGCAGCGGCTGGTAAAACTTGCGCAGCGGATGTCCTTCGGGCGGAAAATGTTCAGGCGTCGGATAAGCCTCGCTGGCCACGCGATTGACCCTGACCAATGTCTCGAACGGCCCGGCAAACGTCGCCCCGCCGTCGGCCGATCGGAAAAACGATCCGACATACTCACCCGGCCGCCGCTCGAACGTGTAGATGTCCGGGGCGAGAACGGTGCCATCCGCTCCCTGCCCGATCGCCTGCTCGCGGTGACCGCGCTTCGGCTCGGCCCGCCATGTGCGGCCGCCATCGGACGAGCGCATGCCGCGGCGCTCGGCAAAATGCCGGTCGGGCTGGACATGAAACGTAAGCAGGAGATCACCGGATCGCAGCTTAAACAGCTGCGGCTCGCGGACGGCCTCCCGGGTCACGACCCGATGTTCGCCCACGGCGATGGTGAGGCCGGTCGCGGTTTTCGGCTGCGGCCGTTCGGCGGCGGATAGACGGGCGCCCGCGGCTTCGCCAGCGACGACGGCCCCGGCCAGGCCAACTGGCAAGGCGAGGAAATCGCGGCGGGAAATGGAACGGGCAATGGATTGATTTTGGATCGACATGGCAGGTTGGGTGCTTGGAGTTGTTCGCGACGCCTGAAATCGAGATTACCTTCGGGCCTTTTCCGGCACCAAGACGCGGCCGGCCAGCGCTCCGGTCAGGCGGGTCGCATCCACGACCGGTTTTCCATTCACGAGTACAAACTCGATTCCTTGCGCATGCCGGTGGGGTTCGGAAAAAGTCGCCGTGTCCCGGACGGTCTTGGGATCGAAGACCACGATGTCGGCCGCCAGTCCCTCCCGGATCAATCCGCGATCCCGCAGGCCCAGGATTTGCGCCGGGAGCGACGTCGAGGAGCGGATGGCCTGTTCAAGCGTGATGATGCCGCGCTCCAATGCATAGTGGTGGAGCTTGCGCGGGAACGAGCCGTAGAAGCGCGCGTGCACATCCGGGCCATCCTCCGGCAACGCGATCCCGGCGTCGGTCGATGTCGCCGTCCATGATTGCGCCATGATCGCATGCACGTCGTCCTCCCACACCGAGAAACCACGCAGCCGCGCCCCGCCCGGTCGATCGCGAAAGCCTTGGTATTGGAGCTCCAGCGCCATCGCCACCGGCGTCAGGCCACGGGCCTTGGCCAGTGCCTCCAGGCTCTGCCCGACGAGCTTCCTGTCCGGAAAATCGAAGACGACGATGTTCTCCGCGCCGCCGCGCCGGGAAATCTCGTGCGCCACATCCTTGTGCACCCTCGTGGCCAGTCCCGGATCGGACATCGTGCGCCGCAACGCGTCGGCGTATCCGAAATCCATGTTCGGCCCCTTGGGCCGGCCGCGCGCGCTGGAGAAGGCGTCGTCGCCAATGGCCCACGCCGGCACGAGCACGGCGGCACCGTCGCCGCCGGTGGAGTTGTACGGATATTGATCGGTCCAGACATTCACGCCGCGAACCCGGGCTTGTGCGATCAGCCGGATCGCGGCGGCGCTCGATCCCCAATAATGCGCGCCCATCACCTTCGCGTGCGACCAGACGACCGTGGCCCCCGTTTCCTCGCCGATCCGGATCGTCTCCCGAATCGCGTCCAGCATGCTGGGCAGGCCGGGCGGATCGACACTGGGTTGATACCATCGCGGGTCGGTCGACTCGCTGCGCTGATGCACGATATAGGCCCCGCCGGCGGGTCCGATCTCACGCACCAGCTCGATCAGTTCCTCGGTCGTGCTCCAGATGCCGGGCACGTATTCAAGCCCTGCGGACACGCCCCAGGCGCCGTCCGCGAGCCCGAGCCGCACCATTTCACGCATCCGGGCGATTTCGCCGGCGTTTGCCGCCCGCTTGAAATCCTCCTTCATCGCCAGCCGGCGAATTGTGCCGTGGCCGATCATCAAGGCCGTGTTTGGTCCAACCCCGGACCGCTCGAACGCGGCGCGCTGCGCCGACAGCGGCCACGGCCCGCCGCCATCAGGATTTACGCAGACCGTGGTTATGCCCTGGCTGACGAGGTTGGGCGCGGCCCGCCGGCGCGGATCCGGGGAATCCAGCCCGCGTTCGGCGTGCGAATGCAGATCGATGAAACCCGGGCAGACCACTTTGCCCCTGGCCTCGATGGTTCGCGTGGCGATCCCGCTCAGACGGCCCACAGCCACAATTTTTCCCTCGCGAATGCCCACGTCCAGGTGGGACGCGGGATTGCCCGTGCCATCCAGCACCTGGCCGCCACGGATGAGCAGATCGTAAGTCTGGCCGCAGACCGAACCGATTCCACCACCGAACCCGACGAACACGACGCCGGCCGCGAACAGGCAACTCTTGATCGTCATTGCGACGCCAGCAGGAGAAATCGATAACCGGGGGTACATGCCTGCGGGAATACCCACCTTTTCGGAGTCGAGCAAAGAAATCCTTTGGGCAGATGCCGGAGCGACGCTTTTCATCCGACGCCTCCCAGTTCGGCCAAAACGTCCACCGTCGCAGCCACGCGGCCAAAGACCCGGGCATGCATGAGCAGCGCCTCCAGGTGAGCTCGGGCCGTCAACGTCGCGCACGCGTCCTCGCAAATCAACGAATTGTAACCCAACTCGGACGCGGCGCGGGCCGTCCCCAGGATGCACATGTCCGTCAGGATTCCGGTGATCACGAGACTCTTGATTCCCATGTTGCGCAACGCGTGGTCGAGCAACGAGGCCGTAAACGCCCCGGAGGTAAGTTTATCGACGACGAGATCCTCGTCCGCCGGCGCAATGCGGGCATCAATCGCGTAGTCTTCATTTCGATCCGGATGCTTGAACTGCCCGCTGCGCGCCTTGAGCCGGGCAGTCACTTCATCGCCGGTCGAGGTCAAGTTGCCGTTTCGCGTGTAGACAATCCTTCCGCGCCACGATCGGAAGCAATCGATCAGGTTTCGGATATTGGGCACTACGCCGCCCTCGATCCGACTGGACCAATATTCGGCGACCTTCGGAGCACGCTGGGCCAGCTTCGGCTGGAGCGGAGAGCGCAGTCCGTTATATTGCATGTCGACGATCAGCAAGGCGGTGGAGTTCGCGTTGAGGGCAAACTCGGTCGCCAATAGATCGAACGGCCACTCCGGGTCGAAGTCCCGAGGATTCCAGGCGGGGGTTTTCATGGCCTGCGGGCGTAGTTTTCCCCTCACGGCTTTTTCCGAAATGCGCCTTCGTTCAACGGCCAGCGTACAATGTCCGGCGTGAGCCGCCAGCGCACGACGCCCATGTGGTATTGCTGCTGCTCGGGGACCGACGCCGTATAATAGGCAGTAACCAGGAGTCCATCGGGCCTGACAATCGACGACGGATAACCCCCGTCGGTCGGGTGCTTTGACCCGACTGGCACCGGAGAATCTTCGAAATCCACCAATGAAAACGGATCCGACCAGCGATGCGCCGTCGGCTTCCCCACCCGCGCGCTGATGCCCCGATGACCCGAGTTGCGGGTGCCGTAGGTCAACAGAATCTGGCCGTCCGGCAGCCCCACCAGATCTCCCGGATGCTGGCTTGGCAGCGTCAAGGCGCCTTCGGATTTCCAAGTGGTGCCACCGTCGACGGATCGAAAGCCCTCGAGAATGCGATCCCCGTAAGTTCGCGAAACCGCATACAGATCGCCGTTCGCCAGCGGAATCCAGGTCGTCTCGTTGTGCGTTCGATCGAGTTCTTCCTTTTGTTCCGGCATCAACTGGCCCCGCTTTTGCCAGGTCACGCCCCCATCCGCACTGGTGAAGAAATAGACCGAGGCCCGGTAGAGCATCACGCCGAGCTTGCCATCCGGCAATGGGCTGATTCGGCCCCACGCCACCAGCGCCGCACCAGCCGGGCCAGGCAGAGGCGGCACCGCCGCGTGCTGAACCCAAGTGCGGCCGCCATCGCGGGAGATGGCCGGAATCGGATTCATCGATTTGCCCCGCAGCGGTCCCGGCGGGGCTGGCGGCAATGGGACGCCCGGCGGCACCTTCGGCCGCACGCGGTCCCATCCCCCGACGAGCGCGATCAGCGACCCGTCCGGGGCGACGCCGGACGAATAGTTCATCCGGCACGTCCCGGGAGCGTTTGGCACGGGGATGCCGACCCGCTGCCAGGTGACGCCGGCGTCGCGGCTGTTCCAGCATTCCGCCGCCCCTTCCGTGAGCGCATGGTTGCTTTCGGGCCAGATAATGGCGGCAATTTCGCCATTCGGCAGCAGGTTCAACTCCGGCCAGGCACAAGCCCCGGGGACCGCCGCGTGTCGCTCATAAAAGGGCAGGAGCATTCGCACGTCGGCCCGAACGGGCAGAGCCGTGATCAGGAGACCAACGACGAGGATCTTCATTCTACAATTCACGTGCATCGGGATTGGTTTCTATCTTTTCGGTTTCCTGTCCGCTCCGGGAACATTGCCACGAACACTGGCGGGCGGCTCACGCCGTTCCTTCAAGGGCATGACATAGTCGGCGATCAAAGCAATGCGTCGGTCGTAGGCCGAATCGGACGTGACCTTTTGTTTGGCCTTGCCCAGCAGTTCGAGCGCATGGCTGATTCGCTCCGGCTTCCGTCCCATCTCCATCCAATTGGCTTCCGCATACTCGAGGAACGCCTTCATCTCCTCTCGGGCCGGGCCATAGAACAGCGCGTAATACTCTTCGAGCAGCGCATCAATATCCTGCCTGGCATCCCACCAAAACCGGGCCGTCACATAAAGGTTGAGGTGATTCGTCGCCATGTCGCGGATACCGTCCGCATCCCGGTACATATCGATAAAGTCGCCCCAGCAGGTTCCCCGCAGCGCGCGGAGGTCACGGGCGACCGTCCGCGGAAAGAAGACCGGCATGGAATGAAGGGAATGCTGCGTCCGATGCTCAAGGTTGTAATACTCGAAGTTCCAGATCCGCCGCTGCCCTTCCGGCAGTTTCTTCAGCCATCCACTCCGGATTTCCGCGATGTTGTCGAGCCAGCCCTTCTGCTTTGGAATGAAGATTTCCTGCTGCTTTTCACGGTCATAGAAATCACGCCGCGCCTGGGCGATGCCCACAACCAGATTGGGGCTGAGTCGGTCGATTTTAGTCGGCGGCAACAGATAGCCGCCATATGCCAGGCACGAGATCTTCTTGTTTGGATGTGTCTTGTATACCTCCTGGGCAACGCGATTCACATAGCCCCAGACGTAGTCCGAGATCTGGCCGTGAAAACCCCGTTCTGGCGTCCCTTTTCCTTTGCACAGATCGCATTCACACAACGTGGCATAGCTGTCGACCGGCATGACCGAGACCATCGGTTCGTCGTAAAGATCGAACATCGCCCGCACATACTTGACGTTTTGCTGTAACAAACCCTCCGAGGAGAGACAGGGCCGGCCCGCCCCCCGATTTTCGGTGTCACGCTTCCCTCCCCGCACGAAGAAGTAATCGGGGTGACTGCTTCTCACCTCGGACCGGCCGTGCACGGCCTTCATGCCATGGACAATTTCACCGAGGCCAACGAAATCCGGAGCGTTGTTGAAGCCCATCCGCAACTGCCACAGAATCTCTTCGCGCGGCGTCGCCTGATTGCCAAATCTCTTGTTACTGTGCGGATATCGCAGCACAAAGTCCGGCCGAACGGTCCGGTTCACCGCCGGCAGTTCAATTGTCGGCCGGTTTGGGACGATTTCACCCAGCGCGTCCGGCAAATACCACCGCACACCCTGTAAGCGCAGGAACTCATAGACGGCGTTGAGGGATCCGCGCTCGTCCTGCACCCAGATGTTCAAGTCCTTGTTGTAATGCTGGAACATTCTGGTTCCGACCGGATTCTCCCACTTCTCGCCGGTGAGCGCATCCCAGCGCTCGAGCACCCGCGGAATGTCGTCCCTGTTCCGGGCATACGGTTCACGCGGCGTGAAGTCTCGATCGCGTCCCAGCAGCACGACGTAGTTCTTGCCCGATGCCATCTTGAAGGCGCCATGCTCGAGCCCCTCGTCGGTCATCTTCAGACTGTCCGTAAACTGACTCCGGCCCACGTAAATCTGCACCCGACCCGCCGGGCCCGGCGTCGTCACAATCGGCAGCGTGGCACCACTGATCTTCGCCACATAGGCCTGCAATTCCTTCGCGGCCAGCTTCACTGTGCGCGCCGGCTCCGCGGCAATGACAATCTCTGCCTGAGGTTGGCCTTCCTTGACGATGTAGGGCTGGGCCAGAACCGGAGCCCCAACGAGCAGGGCGGCGATGCCGGCGAGGCGAACTTTTTCGGCCACGTATGTTTTCATTTCATATCTTGGTATGATGGTCGGGACGTGCCTAGGCGCGGATGGATCGCTGCGGCCGCCGACTGGGCTCAGCGCCCCCGTTGTTCGCGCCAATTGCGGAAAGCATCGATATAGGACCATCGGAAATCCGCCGGGTAGGCCGTCGCCGCCCATTTCTTTTGTCGAACGTCGAGTTGCTCGGCCGCGAAATTCTCGACGTTGCGTCCGTCCATGAAGGGATCGGCCATGGTTTCCTGCATCGCCCGCAGGGCGGCAATCAGCCGCGCCTTCACCGGGGCGTGCGCCGCTTTTTCAGCGAGGTTTTCCCATTCATACGGATCGTTTTGAAGATCATATAACTCGTAAGTGGGCGGACTTTCCCAGCGATCCAATGCCGCCTTCACTCGGAGAGAAAGGCCGGCCCGCTCCCCGGCGGTCAAACCGGACACTTGGTGGGAGCGACTGGTTTCATCGAGGTAAGACTCGGCCAGTGAATTCGGACGGCTCTGGGGCGGACTCCAGATGAGCTTCCAGCGCGCATCCCGCACCGATTCCTGGACGAAGGATTGAGCCAGCATGGCGAATGCGTATTCCCGCCACTTGGCCGGCGGTCCGGCGCGCAACAGCGGTTGCAGATCCAGCCCGAGGAGATCGCGAGGCTGGGACAGCCCCGCCGCCCGGAGAACCGTTGGCAGCAAATCGATCGTCGAGACCAGTTCCTCCCTGACCAGACCGGCCGATGCCCGTCCGGGCCACCGAATCAGCAGCGGCACCCGCAATCCTCCCTCATACAGCGAATACTTGCCCCGCGGAAATTGCGCGCCGTGATCGCCAAAATAGACCACCATCGTATTATTCGCCGCTCCACTCTGCTCCAGGGCTTGCAGCAACTGACCGATTCCTTCATCGAGCCGAGCGATGCAGTTGTAATAGTCGGCCGTCACGTTCCGAAGACGCTCCGAGTCCGCGCCCACCCACGGCAATGGCTTGACCTCGCGGCCGGAAACCGGGTGCTTCGGGCGCCCGCCGGTCTGCCGGACAAAGGGCAGGTGGGCGTCGGGAAAATTGACGGATAGAAACCAGGGCCGCGCTCCGCTCTCCGTCCAGAATTTTGCCGCCGCCTCCGCATAGGCCTCCACCGGCACCTGGCGATTGAAATTGGCGGACTTGATGGCCCAATAATCGAACGGAAACGCGGCCTCCGGTCGCACGTGGAGTTTGCCGATCAACCCGGTGTTGTAGCCGACCGCCTTCAGTCGCGTGACAATGCTCGGCGTATCGGCGCGATACATCTCGAACCGCTGGGTGGTGAGTCCGAGCTGTCCGTTCTGCTGGGGGTACAGACCCGTCAAGAAGGCCGCCCGTGAGGGTGAGCAGACAGTATAGGGAACCGATGCGTGGTTGAATCGCACGCCTTCACGAGCAAGACGATCCAGGTGCGGGGTTTGGGCATAGGGATCGCCATAACACCCAAGGTTTGGGCTGTTGTCCTCGGAGACGATCCAAAGGATGTTCGGAGCGCGTGGCGTCAGTTGAGCGAATGCTGCGGGAAGAAGACCGGCCATCGCCATAACGCCCAAAAGTAAATGGTGCATGTTAATGAGTGAGTTATTCGCCGGTGGTTTTGCTGCGGGGTCAGTCTTGGCGCTCCACATCCACATATACGGCGCGCAGTCGCCCGTCGTCATGTACATAGAGCAAACGGCCCGGACGTATCTCCCGGATCGCGGACCAGTTGAAACCGAAGCCGTCACTGATCACGCGATGCTGGCCCCACGTCTTGCCCTGATCGGTGCTGAACATGAGGTTCGATCCGGGCCGGCCATAGCTGCAGACCAGCACGCCATTGCGCATGGGGATCAAGCTGGGGGCCACACTTCCGACTTCGAGGGTAATGGTCGGCTCCCACGTCTTGCCGCCATCGTGCGACCAGGTTTGCTGCAGTGGCCGGCGCGGACCATCGCGCATGACCGCCGTCATTTCCATCGCCGACAGAAAGGCATAAGTGATCTCGGGATGATCGGCCACCGTCGAGAAATGGTTCCACGTCGCCCCGCGGTCGATCGATTTCACGAGGTACGCCCGGTAGGACGTGGCTTCGAACTTTCCGACCCGGCAGTAGAATGACGCCATGAGTTCGCCGTTTCCCAGTTCGAAAACGTCCCGGCAAAAGACCGGAACGAACATTTTTTCCGGCACCTTGGTTCGATTCTCGAACATCCGGAAAGTTTGCGCTTTGGCGTCAAAGAGAAAGCTCATGCCGACGAAGACGCCATCCTCGTGATCATACTTCAGGTTCCAGCGGGAGAGACCGAGAATCTCGCCGCTGGATAGCCGCAGCATCGGCTCAGGCGCAAAGGTCTTGTACTGGAGATCCTTGATCGGTAACCACGTCTTACCCTCATCCGTGGACTTGAGCACGCCGAACGGCTCGTACACCGCATCGGGCCCCTGGCAGACGTTCATGAGCAGCAGCCCCTGCCCCATGTCGTAGAGCGACGGCCGCGTGTTGCGCACGCCTGGTTCGGTGGGAGGGATCTCCCACGACTTGCCGACGGTGATCCGCAATTTCGCCGGCCGGGAGGCCGGTGCCGTCTTTCGCACCCCGAGCCGGACCGAAGCCCAATGCGCCGCGCCCATCCATTTTGGCGAATTGGATCCAAACTGGATGAACGCTTCCGGCGCGTCCGCCGTTTTCCAGAACGCGCCCTCGCCTCGGATCCTGGGTTTGCCATCGATCGAAACGCTCATGTCGCTTCCGCGGATGGTCAGCCGGTACGTGTGGAAGTCGCTCCGCGTATCCATGAGGACGACTCGGTCCAGGAAGTTGGCGATCTTTTCCGGATACAGCATCAATCCCTCCTGCCGCCGGCCGTCACTCACCAGCACATGGATCGGCGCCCCATCCGAAAACCCCATCCGCAATCGCCTCTCTTTCGACGTGACCGAGTCCACCTTCACCTTCGCCTCGACCACGATTTCAGCCGTCGGATCGGGCATCCAGACGGCGCGAAAACACCCCGCGGCATCCGTCGAATCGTCGCTGAGGCGCAAGGCCCCATCGACGATCTTGGCCGCCGCGGCCGCGGGCCCGACGGGCGTCCACCCCTGTGCCTGCGGGAGCCGCGCGCCGTCGAAGGTGACCAGCCAGGTGACGTCCTCAGCCGCCACCCCCACGCCGATGGTTGCGAGCAGCAGCAGACCGAGTTTCGCGATGAGGTTCACAGGTTGGCTTTCGTCTGTATGGGCATCATTCCTGAACCAGCGGCGCCACCGCTTCGACCCAACCCACCGGAAAATCCAGCCTGACATCAGTGAACAAGGCCGGCTCTGCGAGCAGGCTCGAATCATGGGCATCCGAGGCCAGTGCACCGCCGATTCAGCGCCGTTCATCGGGCGCCGCCCAAATCGCCACGCCCATGTGGTAGCGGTCGTGATTTTCGACACTCTTGGCATAGTAGGCGGTGACGATCTTCCCGTCGGCCCGTTGGACGCTGCTGGGATAACCATTGTCGCTGCCGGTTCGAACGAGTCGAATCGGCGAACTCCAGGTTCGGCCTTCGTCGGGGCTCAGCTTCGCCAGCACGCCGCGCTGCCCCTCGACCCGGTTGCCATAACTCAGGAGCAACCGGCCATCTTTCAACCGCAGGAGGTGGGCGTTATACTCGCGAACCTCGGTCACCTGGTGCGGCCCCGACCAGGTCTGGCCATTGTCCGTGGAACGAAAGAGCTCGACCGCCTTGTCGCGGGCCGCCGCCAGCCAGTTCGAACCACCGAGGTGAAAGAGGGTGGTTTCATTGTGCCGGGCGCCAATCACCGAAACGACGCGCCACGACCGGCCGTCGTCGTCGCTGCGCAAATGCCATGAGCGATAGCCGGGGTGCGGATAGGATACCTTGGTCTTCTTGGGATCGAGGAGTTCTCCCGCGTAACACGACACATGCAGGGCGCCATCGGCGCCGAGGTTGATCGGGCCGAACGGGACAAATTCCGTATATCCCTTCTCCGCCGCGGTGAACTGCTTGTGCTGCGTCCAGGTCCGGCCTCCGTCCTTCGACCGGCATACCCAAAGCGGAAGCACCGCATCGCGAAAAGGATCCTGTTTCGGCCAATCCGGATGTTTTACGTTCGACCAACCTGAGCACATGACCAGCAGGTCGCCGTCCTTGGCCAGGCCCGCGGCCACGTTCATGCGCACGGTCTGGGGATCATTCGGCGCCGGGTGTCCGCGCTTTTCCCAGAAGGCTCCGTCCGGGCTGGCCCAGCACGAAATGTCGCCCTCGGTCGTGCCGTGGTTCGGCGGATTGTGAATCGTGGCGATGATCGTGCCGTCGCGCAGTTGCGTCAGATTCGGCCACGCGCAAACGTTGTCGACTGCGATGTAACGTGAAATCACCGGCGGTGAAATCTCGGCCGCGGAGAGCGCCGGGGAAACACTGGCAAATAGCAGCGGGGCGATTATGGCACCGAACCAACACTTGTGTGCATGCATGGGAAATCAAAACGTTCCCTTCACGCCCAGGGTGAACAGCGCGAAATTGTACTGGTACTGGTTGGGCAGAGTGTAAAGTGGCACGCTTTGATTCGTACGCACGCGCGCGTTGGGCACGGCCAGCGCATTTCTGACGCCACCGTAAACGCCCAGTCGCTTGGAAAAATTGTACTCGAACGAGGCGTCGACCCGCGGACTGTTGCGCTGGTATTGGTAGGTTCCGACTGGCACCGTCGCGCTCGCGGCGGCCAGGCTCTGCCGGATCCACTTCTGCAGAGCCACATTTACGTTCACGCTAAACTTCGACCGGCTGTAACTCACGCCCCAGTTGATGTTTCTCGGCGCAAAACTCTGCAGGCTCGCCCGATCCGGTCCGTGCAGTGACATGCTCGTGACGTTGCCAAACACCTGGAATCCCTTCGCCCACGCGGGCAGAAAATTCAGCGACTGCCGGTAGCTGAGCTCGATTCCCCTGAGCGTGGCTTCGCCCCCGTTGCGTGTACTTACGACCTCGTAGCCGCTGTAGAAGTCCTCCCACGGCAAATCGAACGACTCGACCAGCTCCTTGGTGGCCATCGTGCGGGTCGCGGCGAAGAACCCGGTCAAATCCTTCTGGAACAGACTAATTGATGCGGTCGCCCCCTTGAAATCGTAGGTCTCTGCCGTGAGATCATAGTTGTTGGCGGTCCAAGGCTTCAAAGCGGTATTCACCACGCTGATTGTTCGTATGGCGGTGGCGGCATCGGGATCGGTGATCGTGGTGCCCGGGATGATCGATCCCAGATCAGGCCGGCCAATGGTCCGGGCAAAGGCGGCGCGCACCACCAGCTTGTCCGTGAGTTGGTAGCTCGCGTTCAGACTGGGATAATAGCCCCGGTAGCTCTTTTCCGATTTTGCCCCCAACATCGTGTACTGTAGCTTCGCCGCCGCCAAGGCGTCCGTGGTAATCGGGATTTTCGCTCCGGCCGCGGTGCGCGCAAAACTGCCGTCGGGATTCTTTCGGAATGTCGCTGAAATATCGTTCAATGGCCCCGTCCCCGTGTCCGCCGTATGCTCCATACGAACTCCCCCAACCATCCACAGGCGGTTCTCCATGAAACGCGCATCCGCGCGGAGGTACGCGGCGGTGATCGTCTCTTCGAGGATCCGGCGATTCGTCACCGCCGTTTGATGCGCGGCGGCCTCGTTCAGGACGAACCAGCTCGGATTCTGTTTGTACAGGTCATAGACTTTCGCGGTGCTGATAAACTCCGGGTGAACATGCTTCCCCGCTCCGTCCGTAGAGTACCAGTCTTGGGCAAAATTGGTGGCAATGACGTCGTAATTGCGGATTTCACGGGCCGCCGCCCCGCCCGGCGGGGTGAAGGTCCACGTAGAGCCGACCGCGCTAGAATTTCGCTCCTGCCGGTCCACCGCGAAGCCCGCCTTGAACGTGACGGGGACCGTCCATTTGACCTCGCGCGTCACATGGGCGCCGCCGGCCATGACTTCCTGACCGCGATTCGGCTCGGTCGTCGAAACCGTGTTGATGGTCTGCGTACCTTGGAAGCGGTAAACATCGACCGGATTGCCGGAGCGATCGACCGCGGTCGTGACCGGCACCTTGCGGTCATAGATCCCGTCCAGCCCGTCGAGTCGAAGCACCAGGTTGGTCAGACCGCTCATCGCCACGGCGGTGAAGAACCCGTCCTCCTGGTTCTTGGTCACGTAATCACCTTTGGAATACGAAAAATTGGTGGCCAGTTTCCAGTCCGGTCCGTCATGCCGGTAGCTCAGGGTGGCCAGATCCATGTTGAGATACTGGCTGTTGGAATCGTAGACCCGCCCGATCGAGCCCACGCCGGTGCTGGCGCCCTGGCTGAAGGTGGCGCCGCCGGTGGCACCAGCACCGAGCGTACGCTGAAACTGGTTCTGACGAATCATTTTGTAGACATCCGAACGCTGGTAACTGACCCGGATGAGATCGTCCTTGGTCAACTTCCAGTCGGCCGACACGCTGCCCATCTTTGTTTCGGTCCCCGAAAGAATCAGGTTGGTGACGTTCCCGGTCTGGACGTTTTGCACCTGATCCCACGTGGTGTTGTGGTACTCGAACGTGCCGTAACGGGGGGCGTAATTCGCGGTGAAGGTGAGAGCAAGCGACTTGTTCACCGGCCAGATGTACGACACGTTCGTGGCCGGCTGGATTCGCTTGAAGCCGGATTTGCCGTCGGGCCCCGTTTGATAATCGAAGCGCAACACTGGATCTTCAACTCCGCCCGAGTCGTTATAGGCCATGAACACATTGTAGCTGAACAGCGGCTTGGTGCGGCTGAATCCGCTGCGCGTGACCATGTTGACGGAACCGCCCACCGCATGGGCCGGCATGTCGGGCGTGGGGGTCTTGGTAATTTCGATCCGGTCGACGTTGGCGCTGGAGGCATTGCTCAAATCGTTCGAACGCGAAACCGCGAATCCGGGCGACGCGATCAGCGCACCGTCGATCATGATCAGCGTGCCGCTCGCCGGCATGCCCCGCACCGAGACCGTCGTCGGGTTTGTCGGGTTGTAGGCGATGTCGAGTCCGGGGACGAACTTGATGAACTCGCCCACATTGCCTTCGCCCATGTCGCCAAATTCCGAAAGCGAAATCACATTCTTGATATTCGGCGCATTGCGCTGTTCCTGCAGCGCCATCGCCTGGCCGCTCAGTTGCCGTTCTTCCACCGTAAAGGCCTCAAGGGTGACGACATCGCCTGACGGCCCCGCCACCGGGCGCCCGAGATTGAAACTGAAATCCCGATTGGCGACCTGCCCCGCCTGCACCGTCACCGTTGCTGTCTGGGGGGCAAGGCCGACGTACGACACACTTAAGACGATCTCGCCACTCGGCAAATTCGAGAGCCGATATTCACCGCTCTCATTAGATGTCGTCTCAATCGCCGTGCCCTTCACCGACACTCGGGCGTTGTTCAGATAGGTGCCGGTCGCGGTGTTGAGAATGCGGCCTTCAACAACACCAGAACCGACCCCTTGTGCCCACAGCGCGGCTTGGCAGAGGATAAACCAGCCAAACAGGGCGAAGGCCGCTTGGACGGGATGACGATGGCAACTGACCAGGTTAGTTTGCATGGGTTTCAACGGGGGGATGAATCTCGCGAAAAAATCGACGCGGGCCATAACCTGACTCGACGAATCGAGCCTGAATGGGTAAGAATTCGTATGTATGCATGCTCGGCAGCCGTCAAGTCGCATTCTCAGTCAAAGGGCCGGATGGAGCGGAGCGTTTGGTGAGGCTTCGTCGTCGTGACTGATTCGGTGCGGGAAAACTGCCGCTTGCGGCTCAAGAGATTCTGCCGTTGCCCTGCAGCGAAGGCGAATTGGGTGCTAGCTGATATAGGCCATCTCCTCAGGAGTCAGTTCACGCGGGATTACGGTGGAATCGACCCGGGCGCTGGCCCCCATGATGTTGTCGATGGCATCTTGAAGATGTCGCTCCATGCGAGCCTTGGCAGCAGCGGGGTCCTTTCGCGCGATTGCCGCGTAGATTTCCTCGTGGTCCGCCACCGCCGCCCGCTGGATGGCATTGAGCTCCGATTTCCTGTCCGCAGCTGAGCTCTTTCCAACCGTTTTGGGCTTTGTCACCACCGCCCGGTGGATCAAGTGCAACCTAAGGATCTCCTTCTTAATCAGATTGTTCCGCGCAGCTGTGATAATCGCAATATGAAAGCGAACATCCGCATGCACCACCTCGCTGCGCACCATATCATCCTCGGGCTCCGCAATAAGTCGTTCGCTCAACCCGCGAAGGGATTCGAGTGCAAAAAGGATCTCGTTCAGATCGCTTTCGCTGCGTCGAAGTGCGGCCAGGCCAGCCGCATGAACCTCCAACCCCAGCCGGAGCTCACATAACTCGATCAACTCCCTATCATCCATCTTTTTGACGCTGGCGCCCAAACGCGACTTGATTGTGACCAGCCCTTCCTTTTCCAAGTCATGCAAGGCCTCACGCACCGGTGTCCGACTCACCCCGATCTTCTCAGACAAGTGCTCTGCCATGAGCGGATGACCTGGCTGGAATTCACCGTTCAAGATCTGCTTTCGAATGTACTCATAAGCCCGTTCAGAATTGACATTCATTCTGAATGACGAATACGCATGTATTCATCGATGCGTCAAGCCCGGTTTTCCGTGATCGTCCCGCGCCGTCCCCCCCGCTTTCTGCTGGGGTAATTCCCGATCTGGCAGCATTTCTTAACCCCAACCCCACTTCAAAATGCTCGTTCTCCGCCCCCTGCACCGTCACTTGACTTGGCCCAGCTACCTTCTTGGCGTAGCCGTCTTCGTTTCCTCTGTTGGCGTCGCCGCTCCCGCGGTTGCTGGCGGCCAATCCAAGGTCCTCAAGGCTGGCGCCGCCACGAGCAACATCACCCCGCCCCTCGGAGCCGGCATCGTCGGCGGTTGGTCCGATCCTCCGGCCACCCACATTCACGACGAATTGCACGTGCGCTGCCTCGTGCTCGATGACGGCACGACCCGACTCGCCTTTGCCGTGGTGGACAACGTCCAGATTCCCCGCTCGGTCTTCGATGCCGCCAAACGCATGATCCACGAGACCACCGGCCTCGCGCCGGGAAACGTGATGATGTCCGCGACGCACACCCACTCGTCCGCCAGCGCCCGTGGGAGCAGCGCGCTCCTTTTCAACCAGCCGTTGGACGATTACCAAAACTTCCTCGTGCGACGCATCTCCGACGGAGTCCGTCGCGCCATCAACAATCTCGAACCGGCACAGATCGGCTGGGGCACGGGCCGGGTGCCGCAACACGTCTTCAACCGCCGCTGGTTGCTCAAGGACGGCAAATCCGCGCCCAGCCCGTTTGGCGATCAGGACCGAGCCAAGACGAATCCGGGAAGTTTCCTTGCGGATTTGCTCCAGCCCGCGGGTCCGACCAATCCCGAGGTGTATTTCGTATCGGTGCAGTCCTCCGGCGGTCGTCCGATCGCTCTGCTCGCGAACTACTGGCTCCACTACGTCGGCGGCATTGCTCCCCGTACGTTCTCAGCGGACTATTTCGGCGCCTTTTGCGATCAGATGGCACGGTTGCTCGGCGACGGTTCCCAAGATCCACCGTTCGTCGGCATCCTCGCCAACGGTCCTTGCGGCGATGTCACCAACAACAACTATGCCGCGTACGGCAAGCCCGCGGCGAAGCGTTATGCGCCCTACGAAAAAATGCGGCTGGTGGCCGGCGACGTCGCCCAAGAAATCATGCGCGTCTATCCCACCGTCCAGCATCAAAGCCAGGTGGAGCTGCGAGCCGCGCAGGCCGAATTGGAGCTGACAATGCGACGGGCCACGCCCGCGGTGGACGCCTGGGCTGATCGAATCCTGGCGCGTCCGGCCATCAGCGCGCCAACCCAACAGACCGAGGCGATCTTCGCCCGGCGGGTCGTGGAGGCCCGAGCCTGGCCTGAAAAAGTGAGCATCCCACTGCAGGTTTTTCGGATCGGCGAACTCGGCATTGCGGCCGTCCCGTTCGAAACCTTCACCGAGACCGGTTTGGAGATTAAGGCGCGAAGTCCTTTCAAGGATACGTTTACGGTCGAACTCGCCAACGGCGGCTACGGTTACCTGCCCACCCCGGAACAACACGATCTCGGCGGCTACGAAACCTGGTTCACCATCAATCGCGTCGAGCGGGAGGCCTCGCGTAAGATCGTCGCCAAGCTCTTGGCGCTCTTCACGGAGGTCCGGCAATGATCGCCGCGGATGCCGGGCCCCGATCGCGGGTGGCCCGGCTGGGGACGGCATCGCCACAACCGGCTGAGTATTTATCTCAATGCAAACCCTGAATCACGGTGCCGTGACGCGAGGCTCAGCGCTGCTCATCCCCGGCTTCGTCAAGAAGGTCGTCCAGCATATCGATGAAACGAAGTCCAGAGCGGTAAGGCGATGATTTCGCTGCAGAATTCGAGCCATGGCCGATTCGCGCCGGCGGCGGCGGACTCACCTTTAGCGAACACGTGCTCCTATCCCGCTCGACCAACTGCGGGTTCACCTCGCCAAGACGCCTCTTTTATCCGTGCTGCGGCGACGCCATGAGTCCGGCCCGATCCAGCAACCGGCCGCTGTTCCTCCGATCAAAATCGCCTCACATGCATTCACACTTACCTCAGATCCGCCGCCGGCAGTTTTTGTTTTCCCTCCTGATTGCCGGCGCGGCCGCCCTCACGATCACCCCGGCTGTACGGGCTGCGGGGGATCGGTTCGCCGGCGTTCCCACCAGTCTCCGACTCCTCGTCGACCAGGGAAAACTCTCCGGCGCCGTCGCGCTGGTCGCCACCAAGGATCGGATTCTGCATCTCTCGGCCGTCGGGCAGAGCGACCTCGCGACCGGCCGCAAGATGCGGACGGACGACCTTTTTTGGATCGCGTCGATGACCAAACCGATGACCGCGGTGGCCGTTGCCCTGCTGGCAGACGAACAGAAGCTGCGCTTCACCGATCCGGTAGAAAAATATCTCCCAGAGTTTCGAAAGCCGTGGCTGATCGAAGAGGACAAGGCGGAACGCCGCGTGCTGGTCCGGCCCGCCCGGGCCATCACGATCTTTGACCTGCTCACGCACACCAGCGGAATGGGCGGCTATGGGGTCACGGATCCGCATTGGACACTGGCCGAAATGAGCAAGATCGCCGCCCGCGAGCCCCTGCGCTTTCCGCCGGGCAACCGCTGGGGCTACTCGACCGCTGGCATCGACGTGCTCGGTCGGATAGTGGAAATCGTCAGCGGAATGCCATTTGCCGAGTTCATGCGGAGACGAATTTTCGATCCGCTGAAAATGACGAACACCACCTTCTGGCTGACGCCACGGCAAGAGCAGCGACTGGCGCGCAGCTACCGCCTGAACTCGGCCACGGGAAAGCTCGAGCCGGTCGAAATCTCGTACCTTTACGGCGGAGCTGTCACCGATCGCGGGCGGCCGCCCTTGGGTGGATCCGGGCTTTTCTCCACGGCCGAGGATGTCGCGAAGTTTTACCAACTGATGCTCCATGGCGGCGAGTTTCGAGGCCAACGCATTCTAAGACAGGATACGATCGCCGTGATGACGCGCCCGCAAACGGGCGGGCTGCCGGTTCGCCCCGGGAGCGCCACCGGACTGGGATTCACCGTGATCACGGACCCCGCCAAGATGGCGCAAAACGCCAATCTCAGCGCCGGCACGTTTGGTCACGGCGGCGCGTACGCCACCCAGAGCTGGGCGGATCCCGTTCGCGACGTGATTTACGTTCTGATGATTCAGCGTGCCGCCCTGCCGGAGAACTCCGATATTCGTCTCGCCTACCAAAACGCGGTCCAAGCGGCGCTCGCGCCGTGACCCAGTGCTCCACCCGTCCGGAGCGATTTCACCAGCCCGCTCGCTACGCCAACAAACGGGTGAGTTGGCTGCCGCTTCGAATGCCGAGCTTGCGATAAATCGCATTGAGCTGGAACTCCACCGTACGGAGTGATTTTCCGAGCTTGTGCGCCACCTCTCGATTGCGTTCACCACCGGCGACCAGCAAAGCCACCTGTCGTTCGCTCGCCGTCAGGAGGTTTTACAGCCGCAACGCGGCGGGGCGAACCTGCCGGCGCGAGCCGTCGGTCAGTGCGCTTTCGCAAAAGGTCACGACAAACGTGCCGGACGCCGGAGTGGCGCTTCCGGATCCGTTTCGATGACCTCATTGTAGGTATAGAGCTTAACCCGGGGGTGGGTGCGGAGAAACGGTCGGGAAACACTCACGGTGGCGGCGGAACCAAAATTGAAATAGTCGCCCGCCACTACGTGGTGGCGCGATTCAGCCAAGAGCAGTTTGGGATGCTCGATTCTTCCGAAGAGTCTTCGACCGGTGCTTGCCCGGTTTCGTGGTTTGCCCCTTGGGCGCATAGCCGGCTGAATCGACCCATGAAAGCCATCCGGCCCGTCCTTGCTTTGTCCGTCAGCCGCCGCGCCATGCTGAAGACGCTCGCCACTGCCGGCCTGCTTGCCGCCCTGCCCCGCCGGTCGCGGGCGCAATCCACCCCGCGCCCCGAATGGCAGACCGCGGTCCTGCGGTATCTCGCCACGCTTTCCCGTCCGGACCACGGCTATGCGTGGGAGGACCAGGCGCAGTCGCACCTCACCCCGACATTCGCCGTCATCGGCTCCCACCGTCTGCTGCGCCAGGCGCCGCCGGACAAGTCCGCCCTGGCGGAATACGTCCGCACCCATCATCCGCGGGAGCTGAAGAAACTCGAGCAGGAGCGGCGCAGCTTCGAATTTCAACAAGTGCAGGCGCTCGCCTGGCTCGGTGATCCCGCGGCCGATTTTCGCGCTCGGATCGCGACGATGACCCGGCCGCTCGCTTATCTGAAACAATACGAGCGCCACGGTTATCCGGTCTTCCAATCCGAACTGGGCATCGTCCATTGCCATGCGCTGCTCGGACTGCCCCTTGACTCACTCTCACCGGCGTTTCCCGACTACCTCGTAGCGCGGCGGCGGGCGAATGGCAGTTTCAACAACACCCCCGCCCCCGACGGCGGCGATGGCCATGTGATGAACACCCTCTGGGGCCTGCAAGCACTTCGTTTGCTCGGGCTGCCCGACGGGCGGTCGACCGATCTCATCGCATGGCTGCGGGCCTGCCAGCGACCGAACGGTGGCTTCACCCATCAACCGCAACCAGCGTTCGGCGGCGTCGACGATGTCGCGTACACCCGCGCCGCCGTGCGGGCGCTGAAACTCCTCGGTGCCGCGCCGGCCCATCGCGACACGTGTCTCGCCTACCTGCACTCGCTCGCCAATGCCGACGGCGGTTTCAGCGATCGACCCGGCTGGCTCAGCAATCCCCTGGCGACTTATTACGCCCTCGATGCCTTGGACGCCTTGGACGCCCTCGACTCACTTGCCGGCATCCGCCGCCGCGCTCCGCGCCAGCGCATCGCCCTGCCCGCTGATCTCAATGTGTACAGCATCCAGATCGAAGCGCACGGCCAGGGCAGCCCCGCCGAAGCGGTCGAACTTGCCCGCGCGCTCCACATCGATCTCTGGGGCGCGAAAAACGCGAAGCCAGCCTGGATGGTCCGGGCCCAAGCGATCGCCGCCGCCCAAAAAGTTCCGGTGCAGTTTTTTCCGGCCAACGAGGAATACGGCACCTGGGTCGATATTCCCGGGCTCGGCACCTATAGTCACACCAGTGATGTGGTCGCGCCACCCACAGGCGACTTTGGCGCCTCACTGGCCGGCCAGGGCGCGGTCTCATGGGCGGACTTCCGCGCCCGGCGCCTCGGCCCGTTGCTGAACGGCGGCGGCCGGTTGGTCTGGCAGTTTGGCGAAAACGAAGAACTCGTGCGCCTGTTCCTCGACGACTCCGTTGAGCGCGGTGGTTTCGCCGCCATCAGCACGTTTCACTTTGGCAATCCCGACTTCACCAACACCGAGCCGTTCCTTCACCGCTGGCGCGGGCAGCTTCCTTACATCGGCCTGCAGGACGCGCATGGCCCCGAGCCATGGTGGTCGGCCGACATGACGGTCGGTTTTCGCACCGTGTTCCTCGCCCCGGCGCCGACGTGGGCGGGCTGGCTCAATGCGCTCAAAAAAAACTGGGTGGTCGCGATCCGGCGCGACGCGATCAGCCGCGGTCAAACCTGGATGCACAGCGGCTCGCCCGAAGTGCTCGCGTTCGTGCAGGCGCGCGAACTCGACTGGCGCTGGTGGGACAACCCCGCGATTGCGCGACCCCTCGTCTCCGTCGTCCCGGTTCGCCCGACGGACGAGTTCGAGGTCGCGCGCCCCGAACAGGGCATAACCCTCCGCGTCCGCTGCGCCTGGGAAAACGCCCCGCACGGGCTGCTGCGGAAACCCATCTCCGAGCTCGTCCGGCTGACCGTCGACGGCGGAGACGTCGAGCCCACGTTGGTTGCGAAAAAACGGCCCAACGGGCTGCTCGACGAGCACTATCACCACATCCACTTGGCGAACCTCACTCCCGGCAAGCACACTGCGACCGCAGTCGTGCGCGTCCTCGCGACGAACGCCGAGTCAAGCCGTTCGGTGGAGTTTTCGGTGTAGCGCCGGGAGCGTCCGCCAACCGCCCAACGCACCGGCGACTTCCCTTGGCATCAACCCGCACTTGGCTGACTCCAGGTCCAAGTGGGTGAGTCCGGCCACCGTCATGCCCCAATGAGGTTAAAAATGATTTGGCGACCGGGCGCGCCATTTGAAAGCGCTATCATTGCCGGCGCGCGATGAACAGAAATGCCCCGAGCTTTGACGCGGTGAGGACATCGGGAACGCCATCGCCGTTCATGTCGGTCGCGACGACCTGGGTGCCGAGCGCGGAGGCATCGTCGATGAGATGCGGCACAAAGCGGGCGCCCCCCGGAGCCGCGCGATCGCGTCGGAGTTGGAACCAATAGTTGACGGGCGTGCCCATCGGCTCGACATCGCCCTTCGGCCCGTGCGCCCACCGGCGCTTGCCCGTGACAATATCCATGAGACCGTCGCCATCCAGGTCGGCCAGGGTCAGCGCGTGCGGCTGCGAAAACGCCACGCCGAAAATTCCCTCCTCCTCGCGTGAACCCATGATGCGGCGCTCCGTAAACGTGATCGCGCCGTCCGCTCCCCTCGCCTGCTCGAACCACGAAAGGCCCCAGCCGTGCGCATTCTTGGCCGTGATGATGTCGTTGCGACCATCGCCGTTCACGTCGCAGACGTAAATCTGCGCGCCGCCACGATCGTCGCTCAGCGTGAACGGGTGCTTGATCCACAGTTTTTCTTTTTCGGCCGGTTGCTCCCACCAGCCCTCGTTGAGGACGAGATCGAGGCGACCGTCGCCGTTGATGTCACCCACGCCCTCCCCGTGGTAATAGTGGTTGAACTCGCCCTTCCCGGTGATGGGCACGAACCGCCACGGTTTCTCGGGCGCGGACCAGTTGGCGGCATACCAGCCCCATTGCTTGACCTTGTCCGCGGTCGTGATGCCGGAGATGGAGAGGATTTCGGGTTTGCCGTCCCCATCAATGTCGAGGAATTGCGGCGCCTCACCGAACACGCGGGGTGATACGAGGTGCTTCCGCCAGAGCGTACCGGGGCTGATCACCGCGCCCGGGCCGGGATTTTGGTACCAGTTCGCCTCGTGAAAGAGGACGCGCCCCAGCACGAGGATGTCGGGCCAGCCGTCGCCGTTGAAATCGTGCACAAAGGAAAACATCGAATTCGTGGGCTTCTCTTCCAGCGGTTGCGGCACCACGGGGTAGAACTCGTGCTTCGTCTTGAAATCGGGCCCGGCATACCAGTAAGGACCGGCGACAACATCCATTTTGCCGTCGCGGTTGATATCGCCGGCGTTGATGCCGTCGCACAGGTACTGATCGGTGAGGACGATCTTTTCGAAGCGCACCGTGCGCTCGGCGGCCACGATCACGAGTGGCGCAAGGACCGCGGCGAGAAACTGAAAACGGGGGTATTGCATCGGAAACGGAGGCTGCGATCAGTTGCCGCTCTTGCCTTCGCTCGGCTTCGCCATGGCCGGGTCGTAGTCGGGATTCACGGTGGGCATTTGCGCCCTGACCAAGGTGCGCCAGGTGTCAAGTTGGGTCCGGAGGGCGGCGACCCGCGACGGTTGGGCCGCCGCGAGATTGCGCGTCTCCGCCGGATCATCGCGCAGATTGAAGAGCTCGGGCGCCCGGCCCTGGCCGGTCAGGGTGTGTTCATAGTACTCGATGAGCTTCCAGTCACCGGCGCGCACGGCGCCCGCCGGACCACCCTCACCGGCGGAATGATAATGCGGATAATGCCAGAAGATCGCGTCCCGCGCGGGCGCGGAACCACCCCGAATCAGCGGGGTCAAGTTGACCCCGTCGAGCACTGCATCCCGCGCCGCCGGCCGGCCGCTCAGTTCAAGGAAAGTCGGGAAAAAATCCACCGTGGTCACGGGCGCGGCGCTGAGGCGGCCGGGCGCAATCACCCCCGGCCAGCGCATGATGAGCGGCACGCGGATGCCACCCTCGAAAAGCTGCGCTTTGCCGCCGCGAAACGGGGTCTGGGCCGCATCACCGAGCAGTCCGCCGTTGTCGGAATAGAAAATCACGAGGGTGTGCTCGCGGAGCCCGAGGGCGTCGAGTTTGGCCACGACACGACCGATGCTCTCATCGAAAATTTCCATCATGGCGGCGATCACCGGATTGTTTTCGCGGCGATCGCTGCCAGGGCGACGACGATATTTTTCCACCAGCGCACGTGGTGCCATGATCGGCGAGTGGATGGAGTTGTGCGCGAGTTCGAGGAAGAACGGCTGGTCCCGATGCTCTTCCATGAATTGCAGGGCCCGCTGCGTAATCGCCTCGACGCCATGGGCATCTTTTTCCGGGTCGTTGGTCTTCGATGGCTTATGCGTGATGAACGTCTCCGCGAAGCCCTGCCGATCCGGGCCCTCCGCGACGCTCTGGGGTGGAAAATAGCCGCGCGCCAGATGCCACTTGCCAAACAGCGCCGTCACATAGCCCCGCGCGGTGAGTTCCTCGGCCACGGTGGTCTCCGCCAGGGGCAGAAACTTCTGCCATTCGGGTTGCTTCAGGCGCGCCCGGGGAAACGATCCGCCGGCGATAAAGTCAGTCACGTGGGTGCGGGCCGGATACTTGCCGGTCATGAGTGCCGAGCGCGTCGGCGAACAAACTCCGCAGGCCGCATAGGCGTCCGTGAACCGCAGGCCGTCGCGCGCCAGCCGGTCGATGTTCGGCGTCTGATAATAGGCATTGCCGTAGGCCCCGACCGGCGGGCACCCAAGATCATCGCCGAGAATCAGCACGATGTTTGGCGGGCGCACGGCGGCCAAGGCGGCAAAGGCGGCGGACGGGACAAAGACCAGGGCTAACAACACCAGCGTGACGATGGGGCGGAGAGGCATGGGATAGGACGGGGGAGGATCGACGCGCGTTCGGACCCTATTAGTATGAGCCACAATTCAAAGACCGCATCACCAAAATCAGTCAGGATCGATTTCGCAGTCGTTACCCGGCCGGGCTGTGCCGGTGATACAGGTAATGGTCCTCCCATCGGATGGGCTTGAAACCGTCATTCATTGATATCGCGCCGATGCTGGAGCGATGCGCAACCGGCGACAAGCCCGGCTTGCTTTTCAACCAAGGAACGGCAGCTTTTTTCCGTGAGCGTCTCCGAGATTCAAAAATCAATCGCTTCCCTTTCGGCCGAAGAGCTGAAAGCGGTTGAATCGTTGCTCCAGCGTCTGAGCAAGCGAGCCGATCTCCAGCGACCGGCCGAGCTCGGGCGAATCATGCGCGAGATGGATTCCGGCAAGAAGCTTACCCTCGATCAGGTGAACGCGTCGCTGGCTGCCCATCCCGCGTCCGAATGAGCCCGGGCTACGCGCCGGTTTTCAGCCTCGACGCTCACCAGGCGCTGCTAGCGGCGTACAAACGAAGTCGAACCGAAATCATGCAAACGGTCCTCATGTTGGCGTCCGCGCCATTTACGCTTGGTGACATGACTGAACGCGATGACGCCGGGCGGATTCTGCAGGTGCTCGCGCTCAGCGATCACGTGCTTTCGTATTGGGCCGACCACGCCGGGCGCGAGTTGCGGATCGTCAAACTCGAGCGCATGAGTGGGTAGCGGTGGACCCATGCAGGCAAAGCTCAATATCCCGGCAGCGAAACCGTGGCCTGATAGTTTGATTGGTTGAACTGCGGGTTGCGCTTGGGCCGGTAGAGCCGGCCGGGTTTGGGATTATCAGCCTGCGTGTACACCCACATTTCCTGCGCGTCCCACACCACGATCTCGTCCCGGCAGTCACCGGTGAGGTCCAAAACCGCATTGCACATCTCCGGATGGCCGTCGGCCGGGAACCGCAGCACCCGCCGGCCCCAGCCGTCGTAGACGCCTTCGTCGATGTTGGGTGAGATGACGAAGAACTCCTCGGTCTTCCCCGTCCAGTTCAACGGCAGCATCATGCTGCCATGCTGCATCGGCTCGAAGTCGTGATAGACGTTCATCTTCGCATCGTAGAAATGGACAATGCCCTGGTTGGCGTGGAAATTGACCGACACTGCCTCGAGCCCCGGCAGATCGTCGCGGAAATTGGCAATGGCCGGACTCTGGACATGGCCGAGAAAAAGACGCTTGAGGATGTTGCCCTTCAAGTCGGTCCAGAAGGCGCCTTCGTCGCTCGCCGCGTAAAACATCACCGGCGCCGGATCGTCCGGGCGCAATTTCACCACCGCCACGGCATCGGCGTGGTCCTGCACCTTCTTGTCGAGCGTCCAGAGGATCTTGCCGTCGTGATCGATGAGACTGTAGCCGATCGCAAACTCGTCCTTGCCGTCGCCGTCGATATCATAGGCATAGCCATAGTGTCCGGTGTTGCAGGCGGTCTCCCAGAGCAACTCGAGCTTGTCGTTGTAGGCCCAGAGGCGGCTATAGCGGTCCTTGAGAATGATATCGCCCGGCCAGCCCTGGCCGCGGAGATCAAGGAAGTAGAGCGCGTCGCCGAGGATGCGCGGGAATTTGTTGTGCGGATCGTTTTTCTTTGTCGAGCGCGGCGAGAGCGGAGTGGGAATCTTCCGCTTCACCTTGCCGGTGGCACCGTCGGCGATCACGAGTTCCTGATCGCGGCAATAAACAACCTCCGCCTT
>JBIJCX010000426.1:0-6639 GCA_044344465.1 Opitutaceae bacterium | reverse complement strand
AAGGCGCCACTGACAGACTCGGGCAAGATCAACCTGCTGATCGAGAAACTCACCGAGGTCGTGAGCAGCGGCCACAAGGTCGTCATTTTCTCGCAATTCGTGATGCTGCTCGACCGCGTGCGCGAGGCGCTCGTGCGGCATTTCCCCGAGTTGGCGCGCTTCGAGCTCACCGGGATGACGATCGATCGGTTGAAGCCGGTGCAATCGTTTCAAAACGCGCCGGGAGCGGCCGCGATGCTCGTGTCGCTCAAGGCCGCCGGTACCGGTATCACGCTGCACGCGGCGGACTACGTCTTCCTGCTCGACCCTTGGTGGAACCCGGCGGTGGAGGCCCAGGCGGTCGACCGCGTGCACCGCATCGGCCAGACCAATACGGTGTTCGTGTATCGGATGGTGACGGCTGGCACAATCGAGGAGCGGATCCAGGCGCTCAAGGCTTCGAAGAAGGATCTGTTCGACAAGCTCATCGGCGGGCTCGGCGGCGACTTCGACCTCAGCCAGCACTTCACGTCGCTACGGAGCCTCGTGACCCTCACGGCGCACGCCGAACCCGAGCTGGAGCCGGAGCCTTACACGATCGACTAGGTTTTTGCCCGGCGTGAACCCATGAACCTACTTTACTCAGTTGCATTGAGTCACAGAGGTCACGGAGGAGGAAAAGGAGTTCACAGAGCGACGGTTGAAAATTCGTCTGACCCACGGAACGTATTCACCTGGTGGGTGAATACCGTTGCCGCAACCTTCTCACCTCATCCCTCTGTGCCCTCCTGGTTTGCCTCAGTGGCCTCTGTGTCCAACTGCGTTTTCTAGGATGAAGGCAGTGACCGATCCGGCGACGCTGTTGCTGCGCCGACTGCTCCACCTTTTGCGCTGGCGGGTTTGGGTGCAGGAGAAGCTGCAACCCACCGAGTGGCAGATCACGTTGTTGTGGGCGGCGCTGGCGGGATTCCTCGGCGCCTTGTCGTCGATCGTTTTTTCCGGGCTGACGGAGGGCGTGCATGAATTGTTCGGCCAGACGACGCTCGGGGTCGTGGATTCGATGCGGAAGCTGCCGTGGTGGGGTTGCCTGCTCGTCCCGACTCTCGGCGGGGCGTGCGCCGGCCTGGTCCTGCACTACGGCCAGCGGCTCACCCGGGGGCAGAGTTCCACCGACTACATGGAGGCCATCGTCATCGGCACCGGACGGGTGCCGCTCCGCGCGAGCCTGGTGAAGTGCTCGGCGGCGCTCTTTTCCATCGGCTCGGGTGGCTCGATCGGTCGCGAGGGGCCGATGGTGCAGCTGGCGGCCGTGGTCGCTTCGCTGCTGGGTCGCTGGCGGCAGTTCACGTCGCCGCAGTTGCGGCTGCTCGTCGCCTGCGGCGCCGCGGCCGGGATCGCGTCGGCCTACAACGCGCCGATCGCGGGTTCGTTTTTCGTGGCCGAAATCATCCTGGGGACGATTGCGATGGAGAGCCTGGGGCCGCTGGTGGTGTCCGCGGTGGTGGCGACGCTGACGATGCGCGTGCTGACCGCAGCGCACGTGTTGTACCGGGTGCCGGCATTTCAGCTGAACTCACCTCTGGAGATGGGGCCGTATGTGGCACTGGGGTTGCTCGTGGGCACCCTGGCGCCCTGGTTTCTGCGGTCGTTGCGCCAGGCGGAGAGTTTTTTCCTCGCGCTGCGACTGCCGATCGTGGCGCGGCTGGCATTGGGCGGCCTCCTGGTCGGCGTGCTGGCAATCAATGTTCCCCAGGTGGCGGGCAACGGCTACCCGGTCGTGGTTGAAATCCTCAACGGCCGGCTGCCGTGGATGGTACTGCTGGGGATTTTCGCCTGCAAATGGCTCGCGACCATGGCCTCGTTCGGCTCGGGCGCGCCCGGCGGCGTCTTCACCCCGGCGCTGTTCATGGGCGCGGGCGCGGGATACCTGTTCGGCACCGCGGTGCACAACGTCTGGCCGGCGGCGGCGCAGGACCCGCGGGCGTTCGCACTGGTCGGCATGGGCGCGTTTCTCTCCGCGGCCAGCCGCGCGCCGGTGATGGCGGTGATCATGCTGTTCGAGATGACGCTGAGCTACGACATCATCCTGCCGCTGCTGCTGTGCAGCGTGATCGCCTACTACACCTCGAAGGGGCTCGAGGGTGCCTCGCTCTACAGCGAGTCGTTGAAGCGCAAGACGGCCGAGTCCGCGCCGCCGTTCGCCGAGACCCGCGTGGCGCAGCTGATGCGGACGAAGCCGCCGGTGCTCGCGCCCAACGCGCGTTTCGTCGACATCGGACGCATGTTTCTCAACACCGCCGTGAACAACCTCTACGTCGTCGATGAGGCGGGGCGTTTCCTCGGCGCGGTGTCGCTGCACGACATCAAGCCCTACCTGGGCGAACCCGATCTCGCCCGGCTCGTGATCGCGCGGGACATTCTGCACGAGGATTTTCCGCGGGTGGCGCCCGACCAGTTGCTGACCGAGGCGCTGGGTGGATTCTTCGGCGTCGTGGCCGAACGGCTGCCGGTGGTGGAGCGCGACGGCACGCTGCGCGGCAGCCTCTCGAAGGGCGATCTGCTGCTGGCACTCGTGGACAAACGGAAAGCGCCGGGCGGGTGAACGCAGATCCGGCGGTTTGGCCTCTCGTCGTCCCGGTTGCTCTCCGCGGAGAACGGCGGCTGAACCGGGTCGAACGCCCGGAGAAATCGGAGGATTGCAGTTGGCGGGAAAATCCGTGTCTCGTGGAATGTGCGCCGCCGAAACGGGGCGTCCGAATCCCGCGCTGACCATGTCCTCCCTTGTCCACACACCGTACGTGACGGTCCACGATTTCGCGAGCGCGGCGATGGTCCACCGGGCGGGCGAACTCTTCAACCCGCCGGCGCTGACCAATTTTCTCGGTTCGTGCCAGGCGGCGGTCGACGTGCTGGCGGTGCGCTACCTGACGTTTCCGCCGTTTTCGCATGGCGACGCGGTGATTGGGCGGTTGACGGTGAACGGCATCAGCGCCGGGCCCGCGGGGGTGCCGGTAACGTTTCGCTGGCGGCCGGACTGCATCATCCGGGACGCCGAAATCGATGGCCTCCGGGTGGCCTCGCGCACGACCATGGGGGTCGGCACGACTTCCGTCATCGTTGCGCTCACGATCGCCAATCCAGCCTCGGCGGCGCGGAGCGTGCGGCTGCGCGTGCGGACCGGCGAAGGGGTGATCCGCTCGGACGATGGCTGGGGCACGCCCTATTCGCCGCAGGAAAAGCCCGCCATCTCGGTGACGCCGTGGGAGGGCGCGCCGCCGGCACCGCAGGAACGCAGCAACCATCGTCGCATGCTGGCATCGGGGCACGGGGTGATGTTCGAGTCGCAAACCAGCCGGGCGTTCTCGCTGCAGGCGGCTGACCCGCGGCCCGGGGTGATCGACGACCGCGGGCTGGAGTTCGCCGCGGAGCTGGCGGCGGGCGCGACGCGCGCGTGGCATTTCTTCATCGCGGTGGGCGGCGAGGCGGCGGGGTTGGAGACGGCGTTCGACGATTGGCGGGCGGCGCCGGAACGCGTTTTCGCTGACGCCGAGGCGGACTGGAATGCCGAACTGGCCGCGGTCTTCACCCCGGGAAACAACCGCTACTCCGGACACCTGCCGCGGCTCGAGACGACCAACGCCGCGCTGCGCGCGATCTATCTCACGGCGGTGATGAACACCGTTTACTTCAAACGGGAAACGCCGCGCGGCCGGACCTACACGACGCTCATGCCGTGCTATTGGGTGACCGCGAGCTTCATCAACGACTGGTCGCTCAACGCGTGGGCGCTCACCCTGCTCGATCCCGAGTGCGTGCGGCGGCAAATCGAGGCGTGGCTGGAGCGCGATATTTATCGCCACTTCGGCAGCGAATACGTGACGGGCGGCGACGCCGGGAACTGGTACTCATGTAACGATTTCGCCATGACGCGCCTGATCTCCCTGTGGCTCCGGTTCACGGGCGACGTTGCCTGGCTCGATCGCGTGGTGGGCGGGCGATCGGTGCGCGCACACCTGATCCGGATGGCGTTGCATTATCGCGAACTCGATCATGGATCCGGCCTCGCGGATTTCGGGGATCGCAACAGTTTGCTCGAATGTGTCGGCAGTTATACGCACGAGGTCGCGTCGCTCAACGCCGCGGCGGTGTGGAGTCTCCGGGAAACGGCCGCGATTCTGGCGCACGGGGGCGAGACGGCGCTCGTCGCCGATTTGCGGGCGCAGGCGGATGCGCTGGCGCGGCGATTGCAGGTCCTCTATGTGCCCGGCGGGTGGTGGCGATGCCGGCGGCCGGATGGACGGACCGTCGAGGTCCGCCACGCGTGGGATTTCGTGCACACGATCAACCTGCTCGAGGGCGATTTGTCGGCGGCCCAGGTGGCGGAGATGATCGCGTTTTTCGAACGCGAGCTGCAGACGCCGGCATGGATGCGCGCGTTGTCGGCGACGGATGACGACGTGGATTTCTCGTCGCGTCCGGACCACCAGTGGAACGGCTCCTATCCGGCCTGGGTTGCGCTGGCCGGCTGTGCGCTGATCAAAGCGGGGCGGGAAGACCTGCTGCAACGCTGGCTGCCCGGCTTGGCTGCGAGTGCGAACCAGGGGCCGTACTCGCAGGCGCATCTGGTCGAGACTTATGCGGCGCCCGAATCCGGCGGCGCCCGCAAGGCTCCGGCCGAATGGCCGTACATCAACGACTGGGCGATTCTGGCCGGCGGGGCCTTTTTCGAGCTGATCGTGAGCGGGGTCTTTGGGGCCGCGCCCGGGTTGGATCGCCTGACGGCCGCGCCCCGGCTGGCGGGCTTCGATCCGGCGGCGGTGCTGCACGGGCTGCGGTATCACGGTGCCGATTACACCGTCGACGCGCGGGGCGCGGCGCGCGAGGGGTGAGGGCACCGGCCGTGGTGCGCATTCCAAGTTGCGTTCAAAATGAGACGAATACCGGCCTTTTGTAGGAGCCTGCTGGCAGGCGATTTCACTGGTTTCGGACCTGAATATCGCCTGCAAGCAGGCTCAGACCGGCAGATCAATTAGTCAGACATCCTGATCCGCTGGAAATACGATGATCCGAAATGTAGCGGCGGTCTATGACCGCCGTTGCTAGGTGCGAACGTTGTCGGCGGTCACAGACCGCCGCTACAGGTGAAACCGGGCTCATCTCACTTCCCCATCCCGGCTTTCTTCCCGTGCGGATCAGGATGTCTGAGTCTCATCATGAAAGCGGATTGGAAGCACCTGCCGCCGCCCCCCCGGGTGATCGCAAATAAATCGCCCCTCACCCGGCGCGCAGATTCAGCGCCTTCACGTCGGCGCAGCCCGGCAGCTGGCGGATGCGGGCGACAATCGCATCGCGATGGAGAAAGAGTTCGTTGCGGACGACCGAGTGGGCGGCGAACACCGTCAGCAGGTTGCGTTCAAGGCGCGCGGGGTGGGAATAGGTGGCATTGGCCGCACCGACCACCTCGGGCCAGTGGGCGCGGATCACATGCTCGGGCGAATCGCGGCCGATCTGGTATTTCTGCATCAACTGCTCCACCACCGCGGTGAGCGGCTGGGTCGCGCGCTTGCGGGAACGCCGTGGCTCGTCGGAGGCAATGCCGCGGAGATCGCCGACGAGCTCCTCGGCGATCTTGCTGAACTGGTGCGGCGAGTTGGGCATGGGTTGGTGCGGCCGTTCAGAACTCATCGCGGTCCAGCTGAAGTCATCCGCGGTTCCACCTTGTTTTCGACTTCGTAGAGCCGGCTGTAGCGCACAAAGGTCCCGAACGCGGTGGCCACGGCGATGTAGAAGCCCGGAACACCGTCAAGAAATCCGCGCCGCAACAGATACGCGCGAACGAAGCGCCAGCCGGGACGAAAAATCGCGGCCGCAACCGAAAATCTCGCGCCGCGCGCCTGCTGCTGGCGGACGAACAAATCGGCGAACGGGTTGATCTTCGCCATGTGGCTCGCAAGCGTCGGGAAAGAATAGTGGTGCAGATCCCCGGTCAGCGTCGCAACCGGACCATCGCAGGTGATCTTTTCGTGCACGAACTCATCGCCGCCCCAACGGGCACGATCCCGGCGCAGCAGCCGGCAGCTCAGGTCGGGGTACCAATCGCCATGGGTAATCCAGCGATCGATGAACCAGACTTTGCGTGGAAACTGCGCCCCCGAAAAATTCCCGCAATCGCCGCGGGCAAAGAACGCCTGCAAGGAGATTCGCAGTGCGGCGGACACCTCCTCGTCCGCGTCGAGCGCGAGCACCCAGGTGTGCGTGGCGAGGGCGAGGGCGGCATTCTTGGTATCGCGATAGCCCCGCCAGGCCAGATGCTGGACGCGCGCCCCGAAGCCGCGGGCGATGGTTTCGCTGTTGTCCGTCGTGTCGTTCAGCACGACGACGATCTCGGCCGCCCAACCTCGCACACTCGCGAGGCAGCGCGGCAGGTTGTGCGCCTCGTTCTTGGCGACGATGACGACGGAGAGGGGGAGGGCAGGAACCACGGCTCGACCACTCATGGACTCGAATCGGGGCCGAGGAAACCGAAATGTAGGCGCGGACCGCGTTTGGGGGGCACATCAGGTTCTTGCCACGCGAGAAATCCCCGTGGGTGGGCGGGCACGTCCCTGTGCCCGCATGTCTGGCCCGCACGATTGCGTTTCGAATGCGGGCACGAGGACG
>JBIJCX010000080.1:0-26494 GCA_044344465.1 Opitutaceae bacterium | reverse complement strand
CACTTCGCCCAGGGTTGCCGTGTTCGAAAAATCCCGATCCGTGCGCTGGAAGTACACTCCGGTCTGCAGACAGGCGCGGGTGGGGTAGCACTTCGCGGTGTTATACATCTGGGCGAACTTCATCCCGTTGGCCGCGAGCCGGTCGATGTTCGGCGTGCGGATCTCGCCGCCATAGCAGCCGATGTCCGAATAGCCCATGTCATCCACCAAGATGATCAGGATGTTGGGCTGGGTGGCCGCGTTTGAACCCGTCGCAAGGACGAGACACGCGGCGAGCAGGAGGAAAATGGATCGAGGGGACATCGTCGTTGGTTTCGAGTTGGGCGGCCTTTTTCCCGGACTGCGCCGGGAAAATGAGGCTTCGCAGCCGCGAGGCCCCTGCGTTGAAATTTTTCTGTCCTTAATTTTTCTGTCTTTCCCGCTTTTTAATCCGGACACTCTCGACAGAAAGATTTTGGACAGAAAAATTTCCAACATCCGCGCCGCACCTGGATTTTGAAACGCGAAGCTCGCGGAGAACGCGGAGGAGAAATTCGCTCTCTCCGCGCCCTCCGCGAGCTTCGCGTTGATTTCCGATGCGATCATTGAGACAAACATGTTGGCCTCTAAGTTCGGAGAGTCAGACGATCCCATCAATTGAGTTTGACCACCCAGATATTTCTAAACTGCACCGGATTCCCGTGGTCTTGCAGAATGATCGGCCCGCGGGCCGTCTCTTTTCCACCCCCGGTGGGCTTGGGCACGGCCACGTCATTGTGGATCAAAATAAGGTCGTGGAGTGACGTCACGCCAAGGTGTAATAGTGCGCCCATTCAGCGCGTGGCTTCGCGCCGGCGAGCAGGAAGTTCGCCTCGTCGTTGCCGACGAACCGCTTTTTCGTGGGATCGAATTGCAGCTCCACGTTCAGGTATTCCGCAATCATGCCCAGATTCAGCACCTGAGTCAGCTCGCCCGCCACGCTGAAGGGCGAAGTGGTCTTCGTATTGCCCAGGCAGGACTGCACGAAGCTGGTGCCATGGGAGTATTCCGGCTTCGGCGCTTTGATGGCATCCCACTTTTCCAGCATGATTTTCCGCGGGTAGATTCGCGAAGCATCGCCATGGTGGCCGCGCATGATCACATAGTCGCCTTGTTTCCGATGTAAGAGTGTTCCGGCCTCACCCAGCGCGGGTAGTTTGATGGATTTGTCTTCTTGGAGATCGCCGTACTTTTCGTCAAAAACGGGGTGGCAGTCCGCCCCGGCCTTCCACATCAGCTCCACGGCGGGCGCGCCGGGGCCTCGCGCCGCAAACTGAAACCGGATGTGCGAGGTCAGGGGGTAAATGACCTTGTTGTAGTCATCCAAACGGACCGGCGACACCGCCGTGGGTAGGCCCAAATTTAAGTAGTGATGGACGAAATCGATGATGTGGCAGCCCCAGTCCCCGAACATGCCACAGCCGTAGTGGTGAAAGGCGCGCCAACCAAACGGGTGGTAGAGAGAGTTGTAGGGCCGCACCGCCTTGGGCCCGCACCAAAGGTTCCAGTCGGAAAACGAATCCGGCAGTTTTTCCTCGGGCGGATGGGCGGAGATGCGCTTTTGGGGCTGCATGAACCACAGGGAGGGTTCTTTCCAGGCGTCGATCCTATAGACATCAGCGGTCAAACCCGCCGCCACCATTTGCTGGAATTGGGCGGCGCCGGAGGAGGTATGCCCCTGGTTTCCCATCTGGGTCACCACCTTGAACTTCTTTTCGGCCCGCATCAGAATCTCGGCCTCCGCGAACGTATGAGTCAGCGGCTTTTCCACATAAACATGCTTGCCCATCGCCATGGCGTGGATGGCCGCGACAAAGTGGTTGTGGTCGGGGATCACGACGCTCACTGCGTCGATATCCTTCCCCATCTTGTCCAGCATCACCCGAAAATCACCAAACCGGGCCACGTCGGGCCAGGTTTCCAGATTGCCCGCGATTTTTCTCGAGCCAGCAAAATCGACGTCGCAGAAGGCCGCTGGCACCGCGTGCCCGTCACTGGTCAGGCTCGGGATGGCTCCGGCGGCCCGTCCCCCGACGCCGATGCAACCGAGGTTGATACGCCGGCTGGGCGGCAGGGTGGGATTCCTGGCCGCGCGGGCCGCCGTGAGGTAAGCCGGAAGCAAGGTAAAGCCAAAGACGGAAGCCGCGGATTTTTTGAGAAAGTCGCGGCGGGAGGACGGGCGCGGTAGCTTTGTGATGAGGTTCATGGGCGGAATGTCGGTTTACTTTTCGCCGCGGTTTCCGACTCGCCGGGAGGGCACGGGCAACGGAATGAAGTCGCGCTGCAGGATCATCCACTCCTGCAAGGTGGCCTTGAGATCGCGTTCCACGCTCGCGGCCTCCGGGGTGCCGGCGAGGTTGGTGAACTCGTTGGGATCCTTCTCGAGGTGGTAGAGCTCGAACTGGGGACGCGTCGCGGCGAAGTAGAGCTGCGCGATTCTCGGCTCCAGCTTTCCGGCTCGGTGCATTTGCCCGAGTTCCTGCCAAAAGGCGTCCCGCGCAAAATCCACCGGCCAATACGGCAGCTCGCCCAGTGCATGGTAGATGAGCTTGTGGGTCTTGCTCACCACCACGCGTCCGAGGTCGAAATCCGCGCTGTTGCCCGGCAGGTTGGTGCCGTGCGCACCGCGTTCGGCGAAGACGAACTGCCGGCCCACGAACGGCTCGCCGCGCAGCAGCTTGACGAAGCTTCGCCCGGTCATTTCCGGTGGCACGGGCAGGCCGGCGGCCGCGTGAAAAGTGGGCGCCAGATCTTCACCGCTGATCAACTCCGCCGAGGACGAACCGGGCTTCACCTTGCCCGGCCAGCGCACGAGCAGGGGCACGCGGATGCCAAACTCGTAGAGCGTGCCCTTGCCGCGGAACTGGGAGGCGCCGTTGTCGCCCATGAAGGCGACGAGGGTGGTTGCCGCGAGACCACGCTTTTCCAGCTCCGCCATCACTTCACCGAAGAACACGTCGAAGTGCGCGATTTCGTCATAGTAGCGCGCGAAGTCCTCCCGCACGAGCTGGGTATCGGGGTAATGCGCGGGAAGTTTGATCTTCGCCGGATCGTGCTTCACCGGGCCCTGGGTGTTCAGGGGACGGTGCGGATCGTTGGAGCAGAGTTGCAGGAAGAACGGTTGCGCGGGGGGCTTGAGGTCGAGGAACTCACGGAACTGCGCGAGTCCGACCTCGCTGCCGTTGCCCGTCTTCACGTAGTCGAGGCGGTCCGGAAATGTAATGAGCTTGTGCTGCTCAAACACCGTCTGCGTTTCCGCCACGTTTTGGTTCGCCCCATCCATGTGATACATCCGCCCCGCGACGCCGGTGAACCATCCCGCCGCCCGCAGGGCCTCAGGATAGGTCCTGATCTCGCGGGGCAGCGGCGCCGAGAAACGCGACATCGCGATCGCCACCGGCGAACGTCCGGTAAAGATGCTGGCGCGCGACGGCACGCATTGCGGGCTGGTCACATAGGCCCGATCGAAGCGCATGCCCTCGGCCGCGAACCGGTCGAGGTTCGGCGTCATGATGTCCTTATTGCCGTAGCAGCCGACGTGCGGGTAGCTGTGGTCGTCCGAGAGGATGAGCAGGACGTTGGGTTTCGGCTCGGCGGGATAAAGCCGAGCCAGCGGGGCCAGCAGCACAACGGCGAAGATGAGAAGAGTGTTTTTCATTTTGCCTGCGACGCCGCGCGCTCCACCTCAATCAGATGGAAGACGGTATTGTCCCCCGATTCATGGTTTAGCACCAGTTCCGTAACCCCGGACAAAAAGACCACCTTGGTGCGCCACTCGCTGCTATTGGTATTCTGAATACGCGTGGCGCCCGCTTTTCCCGGGAGTCCGATCGACCAGGATCCCGTCCCTTGGTCGAGATAGGTGACACTCACTTTCACCTGCTTGGCCGCAAAGCCCGAGTCGAGTTGGAATCGCATCTGCTTTTTGCCGGACTGATGCTCAAAGGCGCGGCCGAAGCGCCCATAGATGGACTCGTCGATGTTCCACCGGCCTACATCGCCGGAGCCCGGGTCGACCTGCGTCAGGAAGCGGGAATAGTTGCCCGGCAAAATATCCCAGCCCACATCGTTGGGACCGCTGCTCTTGCGGTTGAGCATGCCGCCGCCAATCGCCTTTTCGGGATCGGCCATACGCGCGCCGTAGATGGCGTAGGCTTTGGTGATGCGGAGGTAACGATCCACTTCCTTTTTCTGTCCCGGCTTGCCGCCGAAGACTGCGGCCGGGAAGCGGTTGAAGTCGGAAGCGTCGAGCCCGTCACGCAGCGCACAAAAGGCGGCCGGGGCAGTCGCCGGATCCTTGTGACCGGCATATTTGTTGAAGAAGGCGCAGGCCGGCCAATTGGCTCGATCCTTCAATGCCTGGTAGGGCACGTTCCAGATATCCAACCGGCAATGGGTCGCGAAGATCCCCGACCAGTAGAGGGCCTGCGGAATGTTGCGTTTCGACCAGCCCATGGCAAACAACTCGCCGTCCATCTCGCCGCGCGTGAGCACCGGCTTGCCGCGTTTTTTCGCGGCGGACTCCACCGCGTCGAGCAGGGCCAGCCGCGCGCCGTTATCGCTGACCTGGAAGCCGTGACTGAACATGCCCTGCTTCAACGCGATGACGTCCATGTTCTCCAGCAACCATTGGGATTCCCTACTGCCATTGGCGTCGGAGTTCACCAGGATCGGGATTCCGGGCACGGCGTTCCGGTAGCGTTTCCATGCTTCCAGCCGGAAGTTGTTCCACACCTCATCGGCGATGGCGTATTTGGGATCGAGCGGGTTGCCCTTGTAGGGCTGGCCGTCGCCGGTGGACCCCTCGGCGCACTGTACAAACACTATGCGCGCGCGCAGTTCGGCCGGGAGGGCGGTGACGTATTTGCCGAAGGCATCAATCAGCTCCGAAAATCGCTTTCTGTATTCCGGATGCAGATAATAGGGATATTCCTTCTGCCCATCGGTCTTCTGACCCAAGGCATTCACCTTCCGGTCCGTGATCACCCGCGGAACGCCGTTTTGATAGATCCACTCAGGTGCCGCGGGGCCAACCCAGATCATCAGGGTTACATAAAGGCCGCCTTCATGCGCCGCTTTCAACGGTTGGCCGAGTGCTTCATGGAACGCGTAGCGCCCCGGGGCTGGCTCGAGCGAATCCCATTTCAGGATGAGCGGAACGCTGCGCAGCTCCGGGCATTCCGCCCGCGAGATCTGCCCCGGTTTCCACCCCGCCCAGCTGGATATTCCGTAGCCCGGGGGTGCCCCCGCCGCTGATCCGGTCGCCGCCGCGGCCAACAGACAAACACGCAGGATTTTTTTCAAAAGATAAGAGGACCGCGATCCACGGCGAAGTCGTTGGGCAGTCATCAATCCTCCTTCTGTGCCTCCCCGGCCCCGGCCTTACTCCTCTTGCCCTTCTTCGCTTTTTCGCCGGTGTCGGCCGGTTCACCCTTTTGGTATTTGGCGCCTTTCCCATAGCCCGGGAAGGCCCGCACCTCGGCGGGAGGGCGCAGCGCGGGGAGTTCCGGCTCACCGCGGTGAACTTCGACGAGGCTGAAGATGTCGTCCTGGGCGTCGGTGTTCACTAGCGCCAGGTCGGCGCCTCTGGTTCCGCCGTGACGGAAGACCGCGTCCCGGAGCGTGACGACCTCATGGTGCCATTGCTTGTCGCCTTTGCCCGTGACCGTCAGCGCGGTCTTCATGGTCGGAGTGCCGGCATCGTAATCCAGCTTCCACGTGGAGCCTTCCTGCCCGTCATACCAGACGACGGTGATCGACATGACCTTGGGGCTGGCATCGGCGGAGAAGCCGTCATGCAGCTTGAAGTACAGGGCGTTCTTGCCGGAAGCGTGCTCGAAGCCGCGGCCAAACCGGGAATAGATGGGCGACGTCGGCGTGATGGGGCCGCCGACGCGCCACCGGGGAATAGAGGTCGCATCGGGATCGATTTGAGTGAGCAGCCGGGAGTAGTTGTCCGGCCAGATTTCCCAGCCGACGTCATTGAACCCGGCTTGATCGCCTCGCTGCCCTACCTGACCCAGGGTGAGCGCGTGCTTGTCGTCGACGGCGGCGCCGTACTTGGCGTACCCGGCGCAGATCTTCAGCATGCGCTCCACGTTGCCTTTGCTGGCCTTGCCGAATTCCGCCTCGGGATAGGCCTTCGTATCGGCGGCGTTGAGCCCCTTGTGCAGGGCACAGAACGCATCGGTGGCGGTCGCCGGATAAATCTGACCGGCATAGCGATTGAAGAAGTGGAAGGAATAGACGAAGCCTTGTTCCTTGCTCACCTGCATGGCGCTCTTGCTGACGTCCCAGATGCTCTGGCCGGAATTCAATGCATTGATCGCGCCCCAGTAGAAGTTGAGCGGGACATTCAGCTGATACCATGGCCGCGTCCAAGTTTGATCCATCTCCGACCGTCGGAAGAGGGTGAACCCCGCGGGGGCCACGAGGTAGGGCAGGAAAGTGGAAATGGCCAGGCGCTCACCGCTCAGATGGTGCCCCCGGGAGAGCGCGCCGTTCTTGATCCCGAAGCCATCCTTGAGCGTCGTCGTCGCCCACTGCCACACTTCGGCGTAGTCGCTGCTACCGTCCTCGGTCTCAGGCACCACGTCGTTCAAAAGCAGACTGATATTCAGCCCGGATTCCGGGCCAAACAACTTCGCGTGCAATGCGAAGGTTTCGAGGCGGAATTTCCGCCAGCCGGCGCTGCTCTTTTCCAAGTTGTATTTGGGATCCAGCGGCTCGCCCTTGTAGGCGCATTCGTCGCCGGTGCAGCCCGTCTTGACTTGAATGAAGGCAATCCGGTCCCGCTTTTCCTTCGGATAGGTGCGAATGCGATGGGCGATTTCTGTGAGGAAACGATGGTAGTGCTTCTTGTATTCTGGGGAGAGGTAGTAGGGATAGTGCGGGAACTTGTCGGCGTGGCGCACGTTGTCCGTCACCACCTTGGGGACACCTTTTTCGTAAACCCACTCGGGCGTTTTTGGGCCGGCTTCAAAGGAGAGGTAGAGCGAGATCTTCTCCTTGAAGGCGCGCGCCACCGCCTGATCCATCACACTCCAGTCGAAGACCCCGGGTTTCTTCTCCACTGAGTCCCAAGGCGCATCGCACGAAGTGCCTCTGAGAAACGGATACTGCCGGAGATCCTGGGCTTCGCCTCGATCCCAGACTCCGAAGGAGCTGGGCAGGGGGGCGGCTGAGAGCGATGCCATCAGGCAGGCGCCGAGCAGCCCGAGGAAGCGGGGCTTCCAAGCAAACGAGATGAGGGGCAGATCGGTTTTCATTTCTACTTCCTGGTGATTCACAGTTGAGTGCTGCGACTGACGGCCAATGAGCATCGGACGTGGTCAAAGTGGCGCTCAGAATCTCACATCGACCGAGAGCGTGTACGTCCGCGGGCGCTGGAGGGCCCACCGCACGACGCGCATCTCCCCGGGTTTGCCGAACACGCCGAAGTCGTCGGTGTCGGCCAGTTGCGGCAGGTGTTGGTCGAAGTCGAAGAGGTTGGCGACATCGAGCCGGACCTCGACTTGCCGTTGGTACACCTTGAAGGTCCGCCCCACTTGGGCGCCGACCTCGAAGAGTTCGGAGCCGCGGTAGGGGCGGTCGACTTGGATGAGGCGGTTGGCGTCGCGATAGTAACCGATGATGGGCGCACTGCGGTAACGGCCCCGGCCGGTCACGCGCCAGCCCGCGAGCGGCCCCTCGCTGAAGCCATAGCTGGAAACGGCGTTGAGCGCATACTTGCCGACGGACGCGAGGTCGCGCCCCTCGGTGGCGTTGGCGTCGGCGAGCGCCGTGGTCAGCCCGACCAGCCGCGCATCGACGGTGACCAAGTCCGCGGCGGCCAGGGCGGCAGTGTTGGGGTTACCGGGCGAATTGGCGAGTTGCGCGAGGCGCGTACGCCACGCCGCCATCCGCTTCAGATCGTCCGTAATCAGCGTTTTGATCGCCCCGTAACGGTTGCTTTCGATCGTGTTGTTGATGCTGCCGGTCAGCAGGAGACGCCAGTTGCGGGTGGGATTGAACACGGTGGTCATCTCCCAGCCGGAGAGCGCGGTATCCGTGAGGCCGCGCACCGTGTTGATCTGAATAATACTCTCCGGCGGAATGTCGGCCACCAAGCCGGTGCCGGCCCAGTTCCGCTGCATCAGAGCATAGACGGCGTTGCGCGGGCCGATGAACGTGTTGTTGGCGGGATTGAATTGGGAGGTGTTGCGGGTCGCCGCCTCGTAGCGGCTGAGACTAAAGGTGAGCCGATTATCCAGCAGATAGAGCCGGATGCCGTACTCCTCGGTCTCACCGGTCTCGGGCGGAAGCAGCGTGCCGTCCGCGGAGTAGAGGTTGGCGACATCCGCCGCGGGGTTGAAGACTTCCGACCGATTGTGGGTGAGAGAAAGCCACTTCGTGACGTGTCCCACCAAGCCAAGCGTACGCGTCGTGCGTGCGATCCTCGTATCCGGTGATTGTCCACTGGGAATGTCGTACTCGCGGGGATTCACGAAATACGGCGTCCCCGCCTTGCGCCTCGTGTCGGCGGCCCGCAACGTCCAGTTGTCGATCACGTCCCGGCGGATACCATAGGTAGCGACAAGGCGGTCCTGCAGGAGATAGCCCTGCCAAACCAGGGCCCGCGATTCCTGCTCTTTTTTCGAGATGCCCGGCGCTTGCGTGGTTTCCGTGCTGAACTTGTAGAGATAGGATCCCGGTCTGTTCGGGTTGATCACGTCGGCCAGGGCGGGGGTTTCGAAGACCGCGTAGCTGGGATAGGGCCTGACGTCGCCGTTTTGCGGGGTGTAGTAGGAGCGAAAACTGAGCCGGTGCTGGGCGTTCAACGGATCCGTGCTCACGCCATTGGAACCGTCCACGATCGTGTTCACCACAAATTCCTGGTTAGTTTTGGAGGTGTTGTGATTGGTTTCCCACAGCCCGGCAAAGCGGTGGCGGCCGAAGATGCTGACCCGACCCTTCGGCTTCAGGTCGTAGGAAGCCGTGACGCGCCAGCCCAGATTTTCGTCCTGGGGCGTTCCTTGGCGGGGGCTGCCCTCAGCGTACAGTTTCTGGTAGCCCGGGTTCAGGGAGCCATCGACGAGAAAACGATTGGGATCGATCTTGATCCCATCGAGGATGAAATTGCGCTGCTGGGTATCCTCCCGGGTATGGTTGGCGGCAAACTCCACGAAAAAATCGGCGGTGATGCGCTGCTCGATGAAGACACTGGAGTTCGATCCGGTCTGCGTGTTGCCCGGCAGGGCCTTCGTCGCCGGGGTGAGCGTGGCATCGCGCGCGATGCCGTAGCTCGCGACGGGATCGGGCACCTGATAGGCGGCGACCGAGCCGTTGCCGAAGGGGCGCTCGATCGTCTCGCCAAGGAACCGCGTATTCAGGGTCGTCGGCAAACCGGGATTATTCCCCATGAAAACGAGTCTGACGCCGGCCTGGCTAAGCACGTTGCTAAACTGCGTTCGCTGCGCCGCGGACCATGCGCCCGTGACGGGCGTGGTGATCAAGGGGGAACCTCCGGTCAGCCATGACTGGTAGCCCGAGTCCATCGCCCACTTGAGTGGCACGACGTTGGTCTTGACCGAGAAGTTTTCGTGATCAGCGCGAATCGTGGTGTGGCGAAACGGTTTGAAAGTCGCCACGACGTTCAGCCTCCGCTGCAGCTTGATCTCATCATCGCGGAACCCCCGGTCATCGGCGGCCAGCGCGTTCATCCGCAGGGCAAACTTCGGACTGGCAGCCCAGTTGAAATCCAGGGCGCCCCGCTGCGAGCCATTGCTGTCGAACCGCGCACGCGCGCTGAACAGATTGCGATCCGTGCGCGCCTGTTTGGTCGACGTGACCGTGACGCCTTCCACGCCGCTGGTGCCAAAGAGAATCGAATTGGGGCCGTTCGCGCCGGTCAGTCGCTCCGAATTGTAGAGATCAACCTGGCCTGCCAGCGGGAAGAAGTTCCGCGAGGCCGCGACGGTGCTGATGCCGCGGACCTTGCGCGTGCCGGGGAATGCGAGACCGTTATTGCCCGACTGCGTGCCGCCGCCGATGGGCGCGCCGAAATCCTCGTTGCCGCTCGGGAAAAACAGGACCGCCTCTGCGATCGAGGTCACGTTGAGATCGGCCATCAGTTCGGGCGTCATGATGGACAGCGACCCGGCGGTGTCGCGCAAGTCGGTCGCCAGCCGGGTGCCCGAGAGCGTGGACGTGGCCGCGTAGCCCTTGTCCTTTTCGACGTTCACCACGAAGGGCGACAACTCGATGGTGTCTCCGCCGGCGGCGGGAGCTTGGGCCGGTGGGACGCTGGGCGGCGGCGAAGAGGTATCTGCACCCCGTGCCGCGATCGGCGCCAGGAGCAGCAGGGTGAGGCGAATGAGGGGATTTTTCATAGGGATAGTTTTTTGCGGTGTTCGCGTGACGGGCCCGGTGCGGGCTTGGTCCGCGTTCACGGGCATACGGCGGTCATTACGGTCACGGCGGCGTCACCAACGACACGTGCACGTCATCCAAATAAATCGACGACGTCCGCGCGGATTTGTCGGGGATGCGTGCGCCTAGGAAAAGCACAAGGCTGCGGGCGGTGCGGGGCACCTGCATGCTCACGCGTATTGTCTGCCATCCCTGCGCTCCGGGCAGGACATCAAGGCCTCGCATGACCGAAGCGACTGCCTCCTCCCGCCGGTCAAGCCAGGCATCATCGATCTCATCGGGCGTTTCGGTCACGGCGAACACCCGAACGAAAAGACGCACGGCGGCCACTGCTTCGGCCGTCGTCAGAGAGGCGGAAATTTCGATTTCGCGCGATTCACGGCTGCCGCCCAGCGGCAGCGATTGCAGATCGAGCACTTGATACACGCGCCACGCGCCTCTGGCGGGCAGCTCGGCCCGAAGCATGAACCGGCCCTCTTTCGGCGGCACGCCGTTCTCGCCCGCCACGACCTTCGCGGCATCGCCACCCCATTGCCCGGTCCCCCGGGGCACGCCTCTGACCAGCGGCAGCTGCGCGTTTTCGAAACCGGGCTCAAAAACCGCCAGCGGGGTTCTTTTCTCCCACCCGCGATGGATCGCGATGCCATATACCACCGACGCACCGAACAGACCGATCACCAGTCCGGCCGCGGCGGCGGTCAAGGAGCGCCATTGCAACCAGGGTGAAGCGCCTCGTGGCGACGGCCCGCCCCCCGGAGGCACGGCCGCAGCGGATAAGGACGCGGCGGTTTTCAATTCGGAAAGGCCGCACTCGTTGTCGTGATAGAGGTACCACAGCTGGCGCGCCTCCGCGCTGGACTTGAGCAGCGCGGCGAGTTGCGGCCGCTCCGCGGCGCTGAGCGTGCCATTCAGTGCGGCGTTGAACAGGCGATGCCATTCGTGGCGAGTCGGGTCGTTCATGATGCAGTTCCGGCCATCCGGCGTTGCACGCACTCGGCGAGAGCGCGGCGGATGAAATTGAGTTGGTTGTAGATCGTCTGCGGCGCGCGGCCCTGCTGGCGGGCGACTTCCCCCACTTCCACGCCCTGCGTGTAGATCACTTCCACGAGTGCGCGCTGGGCCCGATCGAGCTTTTCTACGCAAACCTCCAGCGCCTCCATTCGCGGCGACCACCGCACCACGTCCGCCGCCCGCTCCGCGGCGATCGTCTGCATGAGTTCATCGTCGAACTCCAGCCGCGACCGGCCGGTGACACGCTGGAAGTTTTTCACCTCGTAAAACGCCACGGTGGTGGCCCAAGCAACAAAATCGGTGCCCGACTCGAAGGTGCCGAATCGCTTCCACATCACCACACTGGCCCGCTGCATCACATCCTCGGCGTCATGGCGGTTGCCCACGAGCGACATGACATAACGCAGCAGCAGCGCATGCGTCCCGTTGAGCAGCCGCACAAACTCCTCCTGCCGCTCGGGCGTGAGCGGGGAGGCCGAGTCGGGGCGGCTGGAATCAGGGTTCACATCCACAGTATGTAACGGGGCGGGGTTCATTTACCGAGAATAACGTGCGAGCGGTCGTAGGGCAACGACAGCGGAGGCAGCACAATCGCCTGGCCACATTTCCCCGCAGACCACCCGCCGGATTTCCAGTCCTCGAGAAATCCACTTCTGATCCGAATCTCGTCCCTAAGCTCGCCCCGCAGCGACACTACCTCGCTGGCCGATGCGCGCGAGGTCAGCGAGGTGCTTTGGCCAGCCGCGCCAGCCTGATCTTCGACAGTCCGCGCGGTTTGTTCGGAAAATCCTCGAGGAATTTCTTCACGCTCGGCGCCAGCTTCTTTCCGTCGGGGGCGGCGCGCAGCATGGCACGCACCACATAAGCGCGGGTGGCGATGATCTTCGCCCGGGCGAGGTGGGCCACCACCCCATCAAGTTTCTTCACGTCGTCCCTGGGCAGATCGACCGTTGGGTGATCGCTGATGTTTTCGGCGTTTTCCGCCGCGGTTCCCAGCGCGTTCCCGCCGGCCAGCCGGACGGCGTGCGCAACCATCTCGCTGGGCGACGTGATACGGATCAACGCGCGCAGTACGGTGGCCGATCGCACCTTCACGCCCGCCTTTTTCAACTCCGCCACCCGCGCAGCCAGCGCCGTAGTGTCGGTCGGATAAAAGGAGAAACTCACTTTGATGGGCCGGAACTCGCTCATTCCCAATCTGAAATCCGGAATGTAATCCATGGCAAGTGACATGGAAGATATGGGTTCTAAAATCACGATACGCCTGTCCGTCCAAGTTCATTTCCGCGGTTGCACCGTCCCGCGACGGACGGCGGGCCTCCCCAAGCTGCGGCCCGCCGATCGTCGCCCCGGCGGAAGAGCCGACACCACCCGGAAGATCGGCACCTCCACTTCGCACCGCCGCCCGGCCGCCTCCGCCGACCCTTCGGCTACCGGGACGCCCGGCGCTCCGTTCCAGTCCCGACCCTCCGGTTTCTAGGCCGGCGCGGTGTGGTCTGAGCCGATTTGGGTTAAATCTCTTCTAGATCTGTCCCCCGGCCCTCGGTGATCCGAGCAACGGCGAAAGACCGGTCCGTCGTCGGTCACACTTTGGACAGAGGTCCAATCCTCGCGTGAGGTTCGCGCCGCTCGCCGCACGTTAACCGCCGGCTCCGGCCTCTAGTTTACGGTCCTTCGTGCGCAGAGAACGACGAAATTGCTTGTCACCGCGTTTGACCAAACCGTAGTACCCGCCGCTCGTTTCCAAACGATAGAGGTTTTCCGCCACCCGATGAAACACCACCTTCCTAGCAGCCGTAGCTCGTCCAAGAGCTTCGGTTTTCATGCCCGGAAGCATACGGTGGCAACTTCGGGTGAAAACTTCCAAAATATGGAAACGGAAGATAAATGTAACTCGTTGTCATATAGTGGTTAGCCAACATAGCTCAGTTGGTAGAGCAACGCTTTCGTAAAGCGTGGGTCCTCGGTTCAAATCCGAGTGTTGGCTCCACTGTTTTCCTAGAACGCTTCCGCCATCGCCACGGCTTTGAACAGGGCGGATGCTTTGCTGACGGTCTCTTGGTATTCGGCGGTTGGCACCGAATCGGCGACGATTCCGGCACCCGACTGGATGTGAATTTGCCTGTCTTTCAGGAGAGCCGTTCGCAGCATGATGCAGGTGTCCATGTTGCCGTCGTAGCCGACGTATCCCAGCGCGCCGGCGTAGAATCCACGCTGCGAAGGCTCATATTGGGCAATAATTTGCATGGCCCGGATCTTGGGTGCACCCGAAACGGTGCCGGCCGGAAACGTGGCCCGCATCAGGTCGTAGGCGCTCTTGTCCGCCGCAATCTGGCCCTCTACTTGGGACACGATGTGCATCACATGCGAGTAGCGCTCGACGACCATCATTTCCGGAACCTTTACGGTGCCAAAGCGGCACACCCGGCCAATATCGTTGCGGGCCAGGTCAACGAGCATCAGGTGCTCGGCGCGCTCTTTTTCATCGGCCAGCAACTCCTTCTCGAGGGCGAGGTCCTCGGCGTGGGTTGCACCGCGGCGTCGGGTGCCGGCAATCGGTCGGATTTCGACCAAACCGTCCGTGAGGCGGACGTGTACCTCAGGCGAGGCGCCGACAATCGAGAAATCGCCCGCTTCCAGGATGAACATATAGGGCGACGGATTGACGGTGCGCAGCGCCCGATAGAGGTCGAGGGGAGATTTGGTGAACGGCTTCGTAAAGCGCTGCGACGGGACAAATTGAATGATGTCTCCCGACCGGATGAATTCCTTCCCGTCTTCGACGACCTGCTCGAAACGCGATTGCGTGAAATTGCCCGCCGGCACCTGGATGGTCGGACTGTCGACGAGCGGAGCCGGAGCGATTTCACGCGGGTGACGGAGGATGGCGTACAGTTCCTGCAACTCGGTCACGGCAGCGTCGTAAGCGGCGCCGGGATCGGCTCCGAGGTGAGCGTTGACACAAAGCCGCAGCGTCTGCTTTGCCCGATCGAAAATCAGCAGCGAATCCGAAAACATGAAGTAGAGCAGGGGCGTGCCCAACTCGTCCCGGGCGACCGCGGGCACGGTCGGTTCGATGCGCGTGATATATTCGTAGCCGATGAAACCGACGGCGCCACCGGTGAAGCGCGGCAGTCCCGGCAGGGTGACCGGGCGGTAGTGGCGCATCTCGGCCTCGATGAGAGTCAGCGGATCGGGTGGCGTTGGCATGGTCTCCGGGGCGCAACCGGTCGTCCGAATCTCCGTTGTCTCCGCCCCGCAGATGAAGACCTTGCGGGGACGGCAGCCGATAAAGCTGTAGCGCGAAAGGGTTTCGCCGCCCTCCACCGACTCGAGCAGGTAGGAGGGTCCGGCGTCCTTGAGTTTGGCGTACGCGGAAACAGGGGTCTCGAAATCCGCCATGAGATCCGTGTAGACGGGAATGACGTTGCCCTGTGCGGCCAGGCTCAAGAAATCGTCCCTGTTCGGATGGATGTTCATAGGGTTTCGCTACGCGAAAACCTAAATCTGATTTTTGCGATGCAAAAACTGCTCCACCGTGACCGACTTTGCCAGGTTGCGGGGCCTGTCGACGTCGCAGCCGCGCTCCACCGCAATGTAGTAGCTCAGGAGCTGCGCGGGGATAATCGCCAGCGCCCGGCAGCCCTTGCGCTTGGCCTCGCGCAGCGCGGCGAGCGTGTCGATCGTTTCGCCGGACTGGCTGATGAGTCCGTCGAGGAGGATGGAAGCCGCCTTCTGTTGGCCAACGTAGCCGACGATGCCGCACATAAATCTTATTCCCAAAAATTGAGTTGGCGCAGCCAACGGGCCACGCAAACCTGCGGCAAGGCAATTGGAGGACACAACATGAACGAACGACGCAAGAGAACCCTCGCAGTGATCATGGGCGGCGGCCGCGGCACGCGGCTCTCGCCGCTCACCCTTGAGCGCTGCAAGCCCGCCGTGCCCCTCGCCGGGAAATATCGTCTCGTCGATATTCCGATCAGCAATTGCATCAACTCGGAGATAAACCGGATCTTCATCCTTTCGCAGTTCCAGACGGCATCGCTCCACCGGCACGTCCAGAGCACGTACCACTTCGACCCGTTCGGCGGCGGTTTTGTCGACATCCTTTCCGCCGAGCAGACCGAGAAGAGCCTGGACTGGTATCAGGGCACGGCCGATGCCGTGCGGCGCAATCTCGTGCACTTCCGGGCCTTTCCGCATGACCTCGTGCTGATTCTCTCGGGTGACCAACTTTACCGGATGGATTTCAGGGACATCATCCGGCAGCACGTACAGACTGGAGCTGATGTGACGATTGCGGCGGTGGCGTTTCCCGCGTCCAAGGTCGAGGGCCTCGGGCTCATGCAGGTGCATGACGACCTGTCGATTGAGCGCTTCGTCGAAAAGCCGAAAGACCCGGCCGTCATTGCGAGCCTTGCCCTCAGCCCCGCGCTCGAGTCGACGTTGAAGACCCCTTCGACCGAGAAACGCTGCCTCGCCTCGATGGGCATCTACGTCTTCAACCGCACTGCGCTGGCGGAGGCGCTCGACAACACGATGGCCGATTTCGGCAAGGAAATCATTCCCGGGCTGCTCGGGAAAAAGAGGCTCTTTGGCTATATCTTCGAGGGTTACTGGGAGGACATCGGAACCGTGAAGGCCTTCTTTGAAGCCAATCTCGCGCTGGCGCAGCCGATGCCGCTTTTCAATTTCTATGACGCCGCCGCGCCGGTCTACACCCAGGATCGCTACCTCCCGGCGTCAAAGCTCAACAACTGCCGTGTCGATCACGCCGTGATCGGCGACGGCACCATTCTCGCTGATTCCACGATCAAGCGCTGCGTCTTTGGTATCCGCTCCTTTGTCGACGAAGGCTCCGTGCTGGAGGATGTCGTCGTGATGGGCTCGGATTACTACGAGAGCGACGAACAATTGCTGGCCAACACCGCGCAAGGGCGCCCGCACCTCGGGGTCGGGAAACGCTGCCGGATCAAGGGCGCCATCATCGACAAGAACGCCCGCATCGGGGATGGCTGCGTTTTGGTGGTGGATGGCAAGGCTGACGGCCAATACGCCGGTGGTGCCGTGGTCATCCGTGACGGCGTGCTGGTCGTGCCCAAGGGCGCCGTGCTGCCGCCGGGTACGGTGGCGTGAGTTCCGGCCCTGCCGCCCCCGGCGCCGGGTGCGGTTAGGGTCCAGCTGCTCTTGCGCCGGCCTGTTTTGGGAGCCGCAGGATCAGGGCGATGCCGGCAACAATCACGAAGACCGAGTAAAAGGTCCCGCGACTGACGCCCAAAAGCAGCGACGCGTCCGGTTCGCGGAACGTTTCTCCGACGATTCGCACCAGGCCGTAGCCGATCAAGAACTCGCCGCTCAATCGACCGGGTTGCGTCCGGGCCACATCGCTCCGCCACATTCGCCATTGCAGGTAGGCAAGCAACAGCGCGCCCTCGAGGGCAGCGGCGTAAAGTTGGGAGGGGTGGCGGGGCAGGATGAGATGCAGCGGCGTGCCAGGCGAGGCACTGTGGGGAAAAATCACCGCCCACGATACGCCGGTGATCTTGCCCCAGAGTTCGCCGTTGATGAAATTCGCCACCCGGCCGAAGAGCAGCCCGATGGGCGCCGTGGTCACAATCAGGTCACTGATGTGCAGGAGCGACATCCGCTGCTTCCATGTCCACCACCACATCGCACCGAGTACACCGATGAAACCGCCATGGCTGGCCATGCCGCCTTCCCACACGCGAAACAGCACGAGGGGATCGCGGAGCAGGGACTCGAATTGATAGAGGAGAAAATAACCGAGCCGGCCGCCGACCAGCACGCCGATGATGACGAAGGTCATCAGGTCGGCGATGGCGTTCGAGGCCAGCGACGAGCGCCCGGCCCGATGGTAGAGGTGCAACAGCACCCAGGCGCACGCGAAACCAAGCATGTAGGCCACCCCATAATAGCGGATGCCAAAATTCTCGCTGAATTGGACGAGAAAAGGGCTGAGGTTATTGACCCAATAGGCGAGCGGCATGGCGGAAAAGCCAGTCTATGCAGTCCGGCGCGGTGGCGAATCTAATCTCCGGGTTCTTGCGGACTGCTTGCCAACCTTTGCGAGTCCGGCAAGATGGCCGCCGCCATGCATTCCCACGAGGTGATGAGAGAAGTGTTGAAGAAGACCAGTGCGAAACAGATTGCCGCCGACATGGGGCTATCGTTGTCCCTCATCTACAAATGGGCGGAGCCCCCGGAAGATGACAGCGGCAGCGGCGCCAGCAGCCCGCTCGACCGGGTGGGCCAACTCATCCGGATTACGCGCGACCCAAGGATGGCGCAGTGGGTGTGTGAGCAGGCGGACGGCTTTTTCATCCGCAATCCGCACAACTTGCCCGCGCTGCAGCCGTTGATTCCGATGACCAACGACATCGTGCAGGAATTCGCGGACATGCTGGCCACGATCGCCATTTCCTCCGGCGACAACGTGATCACGAAGGACGAAGCCAAGAACATCCGGCGGCGCTGGGAAGAGTTGAAGCATGTGACCGAAGGTTTCGTGAAGGCGGCGGAGATCGGAAATTTCGGTTAGGTCGTGGTCGCTTCTGTGCATCCGCCGGGAGCCAGGATCCCGCCGCCGGCGAAATCCCTGGGCTGAGTCGTAGGGGTGCGGCCCCGACCGCAAACTGCGTTTTGCTCGTGGTGGCGCGGTTGCCGCACGATTATTTATGGCCCCTTGGGCAAGCCGTTCGGTGTTCAAGGCAAATTTTGCCCGCCCGAAATCGCTTCCGATGTTGCGCCACTCGCCGGGCGCTCGGTAACTTCCGGCATGAGTAACTGCCCATGTGGTTCTGGACTGGCCTACGAAACGTGCTGCGGTCCGATCATCGCCGGTGCGCCGGCCCCGACGGCGGAGGCGCTGATGCGGTCGCGCTACTCGGCCTATGTCCAACGCGCTTACGATCATCTGGGCAACTCGCTGTCGTCTGAACAACGGAAGGATTTTGCGGCCGAGGACGCCCGAAAGTGGGCCGAAAGCTCCGAGTGGCTTGGCCTCACGATTCACCGCACGGATCAAGGTGGGCCCACCGACACCACTGGTCTGGTCGAGTTCACGGCTCGCTTCAAATCCGAGGGCAAGGACCACGAGCATACCGAAGTGGCGGTGTTTAACCGCGAGGAGGGCAAATGGGTTTACGCCGGACAGGCGAATGGCCCGGGCAAAACGATCCGGCGCGAAACGCCGAAGATCGGCCGCAACGATCCGTGCCCGTGCGGCAGCGGCAAGAAATACAAGAAGTGCTGCGGAGCGGCGGTGTGAGGGGCGCACAAAGCGCAAGAAAAGCCGCGCGCGGAGCGCCCGGCCCACCTCGTAACGCGGCAACGCTGTTTCTTCCCGGCGCTGCCAGAACTTGCTTTCGTGGCGGGTTCTTAGAACTTTAGCAGCTGTTTCGCGAGAAACGCGGTCTGCAGCGCCGCGAGCTCCTTCAGCCCCTTTTGGGCCAGGGTCAGCAGCCCCTGCAGCTGTTCGGGCGAAAAGGTCGCCTCCTCGCCGCTGCTCTGGACTTCGACGAACTGGCCGCGGCCGGTCATCACGACGTTCGCATCCACCGAGGCGTCCTTGTCCTCGACGTAGGCGAGATCGAGCAGTTCGCGGCCATCGAACAGCCCGGCGCTCACCGCGGCGACGGAATCGGTCAGCGGGTTCTCGGCGATTCTTTTCGCGTCAAGGAGCTTCTGAATCGCGAGCCGCGCCGCGACGTAGGCGCCGGTGATCGCCGCGGTGCGCGTGCCGCCGTCGGCCTGGAGGACATCGCAATCCAGCCAGAGGGTGTTCTGGCCAAGTTTCTGGAGGTCGAGTACGGCGCGGAGCGAACGGCCGATCAGGCGCTGGATCTCGATGTTCCGGCCGTCGGGCCGACCCTTGGCGATTTCGCGCGGCTTCCGATCGAGGGTCGAGTAGGGGAGCATCGAGTACTCGGCGGTGAGCCAGCCGCCGGGAACCTTTTGCTGTTTCATCCACGTGGGCACATTCGCCTCGATCGTGGCGCCGCAGATGACGCGAGTGAGGCCGAACGACACAAGCACGGAGCCGGTGGCGTAGGGGGCGATATTGGCTTCAAAGCTGACCTTGCGCAGCTGATCGGGAGCGCGGCCGTCGGCACGCGGAGCAGAGGTGGACATCTGCGGGAAGGTAGCGGTGGTTGGAGCGGCGGCGAGTCCGTAATCGGCCATCGCTGACGGGCGGATGGCAGTTTCCTGTCGCGGCGGTCTATGACCGCCGGTGGAACCGCGCGGAAGCCGCGACGGCGGTCACAGACCGCCGCTACAGGTGGAAGACGGCGCAATCCGGCCCCAACGCTCTCATTTCACCGGCCCCGGCGCGCTTTCCTCGCGTTGCACGGGCTTGATCTTTGTGGCCGGTGGTTTCTTCGCCTGCTCGTCCATGAAGGCGATCAGCCGGTTGTTGAAATCGCGGGCGGGATCGTGGCCCATCTGCTTCAGCGCCTGCGTGAGGGCGGCGACCTCGACCAGGCGGGCGATATCCCGACCCGGACGCACGAAGAGCTCGATGTGCGGCAGTTTCATGCCCAGGACCTCGTAGAAGCTCTCCTCGAGACCGGTTCGCTCCTCGACGGCCTCGGGCGTCCATTCCCGCAGGGTCACGACCATGTCGATGCGTTTCTCGAGGCGGACGCTTTTGACGCCGAACATCTCGGCGATATTAATGATCCCGATGCCCCGGCACTCCATGTAGCCGCGGTTGAGCGGACGACTCGAGGCCATGAGCTCGCGCGCGTCGAGGAGCTTCAGCACGGTGAGATCGTCGGCGACGAGCGAATAGCCGCGCTCGATCAGCGCCAGCGCGCACTCGCTCTTGCCGACGCCTGAGTCGCCGCGGAGCATCACGCCGACGCCGCGGATATCGAGGCTCGTGGCGTGCTCGATGCCCGTGGGGGCAAACTCGTTGTCGATGGCGAGCGTCGCCAGGTTGATCCAGTTCATCGTGATCATCGGCGTACGGATGAGCGGAAGCTTCATCTCCTGCGCGACCGCGAGCATCGGGTGGGTGGGATGGTAATTGCGCGTGAGCGCGATGCACGGGATCACGCGTCTGACCATCTGCTGGAGAATCTGGATCTGCCGGCGCTGCGACAAAGACTTGAGGTAAGTCATCTCCGCGGCCCCGAGAACCTGGATGCGTTTATTGGCAAAATACTTGAAGAAACCGGTGAGCGCGAGGGCAGGGCGGTTGACGGTGCCCTCGTGGATGAGCCGGTGTAAACCGACGTCGCCCGTGACGAGTTCCATCTTCAGTTTGTCGCGGTAAGTGTCGAAAAAATGGCCGACTGTGATGCCGTGAATGGCTTTTTGCATGGGTTTTCTGCGCCCGGTTTAGACGGCGAACGCGATCGAGGTGGAGTAAAATCTGGTGGTGAGCGCAACCCGGCCGGGCGGTTCCGCAGAAAACCTACATATTGAAGTCCTCGCCAAGGTAGAACTTGCGCGCCTGTTCGTCGCGGATCAGGAAGTCCCCGGTGCCTTCGGAGAGCACCTTGCCCCGGTGGATCAGGTAGGCGCGATCGACGATGCGCAGGGTTTCGCGAACATTGTGATCGGTCACGACGACACCGATGCCGCGCGACTTGAGCTGAAGAATCATTTTCTGCACCTCGGCGACCGAGATCGGATCGATGGCGGCGAACGGTTCGTCCATGAGCAGAAATTTCGGCCGCGTGACGAGGGCGCGGGCGATTTCCAGCCGGCGTCGCTCGCCGCCGGACAGGGTGTAGGCCTTTTGCTGCGCCACCGGGACGAGATGCAGTTCCTCGAGGTGGGTTTGCACGCGCGCCGCGCGTTCCCGGCGCGGGACGCCGATCGCCTCCACGATGGCGAGGATGTTCTCCTCCACGGTGAGCTTGCGGAAGACCGACGCCTCCTGCGGCAGGTACCCGATGCCATGCCGGGCGCGCTGGTGCATGCGCTGCGCGGTGATGTCGACTCCGTCGAGCCGGACGCGGCCGGCCGTCGCCGGGACGAGACCAACGACCATGTAAAACGTGGTCGTCTTGCCGGCGCCATTCGGCCCCAGCAATCCGACAATCTCGCCCGCGCGAAAGTGAAGGCTCACGCCGTCGACGACGGTGCGCGTGCCGTACGTCTTGACCAGGCCCTCGGTGGCAATCTCGGAAACAGGCGGGACGGGCGCGCTCATTTCGGCGGCTCGGCTTTGGGGGCTCCTGGCGCGGGCTGAGTTTGCTTCGGATCGAAACCGAGGTCCTTGAGCGAGGGAGCGGTGATGGTGACATTCGTGCCGCGAACCCGGCGTTCGTTGCGCATCATGATCAAGGGATCACCCTTGGCCACGGTGCCGTTGCCGCGATCCGTCACCACGGGGTTTTCGGTCAAGGTGATCATGTCCTCCCGCGGCCGGACCTCGGCGCGGCCGCATTCCGCCTCGCGGTCGCCCTGCTTGATCTTCACGCGCCCGATGGCGATGAGGGATTTGAAACGGTCCTGCTTGCCGATGGTGTCCTCCTTGTCGCCAATGCGCGCCGACACGACCTCGAGGTGATCGCAGGTGAGGCGGAGGCCGGTGCCGGTGACGGCAACGCGACCGTCGAAGATTGTGACGGTCTCGGCTTCGGTGCTGCGCATGTCGAAACGGTCGCTGGTGATCACCGTGGGCTCGGAGGGCTCGGCGGCGCCAGGCAAGCTTGGACAAGAGGCGCCGGCCAGGAGCGCGACAGCGAGGCGGAGAAGATGCGGCAGCGATTTCAAAGGGTGATCTTCAGTGGGAGGCGGTAAACTACCCGCACGTTTTTGCGGATGGAAACAATTTTCCCGGCATGATCGTAGGTCCAGTCTTCGCCGGTGACCTCGATTTCGTCGCGAATGACGCGCACGGTTTTCTCGCCGTTGGCGCGGTTTTCCTTCGGCCGGAAGGTGGCGTCGAGGCTGAGCAGCATCGTGTCCACGCGGGCGGCGGCGTCACCGGAGAACACCGTGATGCTGAGGTCGGTGACCGAGATCGCGTTGTCCCCGGAAGGCTTCACGGCGGAACCGCGCAGGGTCATGGTGCGAAAGCCCTCCCGGTCGGTGAAGAGCGGAAGAACCCAATTGGTTGCCGGGGCGGACAGGTTGGCCGCGGGGGTCTCGCGGGCCGGGGGCGGCGCCGCGGCGGGCGCCTGCTGGGCGCGCGCGGTCGCCACGAAGGCAATGGCCAAAAGGAGGATCGAGGCGGCCGGGCATTTCATGGCGCTGCGGCTCCAGCATTTGGATGGCGAGTGGGATTCATCGTGCCTGGGCGAACACTCCGGCTAGACCCGCGCGGCGAGCAGGTGTTCGCAAATTTCGCGAACCGCGCCGCGCCCGGCGGGCCGGGTCGTGATGTAAGTGGCGGCGGCGAGGGCGGCAGGCATGGCTTCGGCGGGGGCGATGCCGATGCCGGCCCAGCCGAGCGCGGGGGCATCGATGTCGTCGTCGCCCATGTACGCGCACTGACCGGGTGCGAGATCGAGCTGCGCGGCAAGTTCCGCGAGGGCGGTGAGCTTGTCGGTGCGGCCTTGGATAACGTGAGGCACTTTCAACTCCCGCGCGCGAACTGTTGTGGCGCCGGACGGCCGGCCGCTGATCCAGGCCACCGCAACACCGGCCCGGTTGAGGCGGACCAGGCCCAGGCCATCGAGGACGGAAAACGATTTGGCTTCGGTGCCGTCGGAGGCGATCAGGACCGTGCCGTCGGTGAGCACGCCGTCGACGTCCATGGCAAAGAGGCGGATCCGCGCCCAGGTGGTACGGGCGACGGCTGGTTTTCGTCTGGCGATTGCCGATTTCTTGCGGGCCATGGATGGACTTCAGCTCGGCGAAACAATCCGCAATCGGCAATCGCCAATCGCCATTTCTTTCACCCCATCCACGCCGCGATGCGGTCGATGACCTTTTCCTTCGTCGGGCGGAAGGCGTGTTCGAGTTCGGGGGCGAAGGGCACGGGAAGGTCGCGCGACGCGATGCGCAGCGGGGCGGCCTTGAGGGAGGAGAAGTGGCGTTCCGTCAGGCGCGCGACGAGCTCGGCCCCGAATCCGTGCGTCTGGCGCCCTTCGTGCAGTACGACGAGGCGGCCGGTACGAGCCAGCGACGATTCGATGGCCCCGAGCTGCAATGGCGCGAGGGCTCGCAAGTCGAAGAGGTCGAAGGTCGTCTCGAACTCGCTGGCGAAATACGTGCATGCTTCCTCGGCGAGGTGGACCATTTCGCCGTAGGTGATGAAGGTGGCGAAATCGCCCGCCCGCAGTTTTTTCGGCTGCCAGACGTCGCGATAGTTCGGATCCCAAACGACGCTCGATCGGCCGCGGCGGTAGAGCGCCTTATGTTCGAAGAGGAGCACCGGGTTGTTGTCCTCGTAGGCGGCAAGCAGCGCGTTGAATGCATCCTGCGGGGTGCTCGGGTAGAGCGCCTTGAGCCCGGGCATGGAGAGGAACAACGACTCGAGTTCCTGGGAGTGAAACGACCCGAAGGTGAGCCCGCCTCCACACGGCAAACGGAATACGAGCGGGCACGCGGCGCCGGAGCGGAAGTGCATTGTGCCGGCATTGAGCGCGATCTGGGTCGTCGCCTCGGTGGCGAAGTCGGCGAACTGGAATTCCTCGATCGGCCGGTGCCCGTTCAGCGCGAGTCCGATGGCGTAACCGGTGCACGCGCTCTCGGCGAGCGGGACGTTGAGCACGCGGGGCCGCCCAAAATCCTTGAGCAGGCCTTCCGTGACCTTGAACGCGCCGCCGTACGTCGCGATGTCCTGGCCAAGCACCAGGGACTCGGGGCGCTCCGCCAGAATCTTCCGCAGGCCGAGGTTGATCGCCTGGGCGACATTGAGCTGGGCCGGCGTGGCCGGCTCCGCTTGCCATGGCAGTGGCACGGCGGGCGGGGCGTACAGATCCGCTTCCATGCCGTCTCCCGTGGGCCGCGCCACGGCGAGCGAGACCTTGACGCACTCTTCAAGGAACGTCCCGAGCTCGGCCTCCAGCGCCTCGACCCGCGCAGCTCCGGCCTCGGCGGCAAGCCGGGTCCGAAACTTGGGCAACGGATCGCGGGCGAAGAACGCCTCGCTTTCGCCCGGCTTCATGTAATCGCACGTGTCGTAGGCGGCGTGGCCTCGAAGCCGGAGCGTGCGCGCCTCGATCAACATCGGGCGTGACGTCGTGCGGACCTTGTCGATCGCCGCGGCCAGCGTGGCCACGATGGCGTCGATATCCCCGGTTGCATCGAGGACCAGGCCTTCGATGCCATAGCCGGCGGCGCGCCGCCAGAGCTCGGTGCCAGCCGCGAATTGCTCGCTCACCGGCGTGGAGTAGGCGTAGCCGTTGTTCTCAATTACGAAAAGTACGGGCAGCGAGAGCAGGGAGGCCAGGTTCAGGGTTTCGTGGACATCGCCGGTGCTCGACGCGCCATCGCCAAAGAAGGCGAATCCGACGGCGGGGCGGCCGTGGCGGCGCTGGGAATCAGCGGCGCCGGCGACGTTCGACAGCATCGCGCCGAGGTGACTGATCATCGGCAGCGAGCGGTTGGACGGATCTCCGCGGTGGATGTTGCCCTCACGCGCCTGGGTCGGACTGCCCGCGTTGGCAAAATATTGGTTGAGGTGCCGGCAAAGGTGGCCGCCCCAGATCAGGTGCCCACCCATGTCGCGGTGGGTAAACGAGATGACGTCCAGTTCTTTGTTGGCGAGGAGGGCAAGGGGCACGATGAGCGCCTCGTTTCCCTGGCCGCCGGTGACGGTGCCGCGCATGAGCCCCTGGCGAAAGAGATCGAGGATGCGGTTGTCCGTGATGCGGGCGAGGTGCATCCAGGCATAGATGCGCAGCAGGGCATCGGCCCGCGCCGCGGCAGCAGGGGACGAGGTGGCGGTGGAAATCTCGAGCTCCGCGGCCCGCAGGTTGCGGGCAGCGAGAATCGCGGGAGGAGTGGGAAAGGCCATGAACTTCGGGCGACGGTGAGCACGCGCCGCGGGCTGGGCAAGCGAGAGATTGCGGGCCGCGTGCTCCGACTTCCTTCCTACTTCACCGGCTCAAACCTTGTCGTAAACGTCGCGCTCGTGGCGGGGCTCTTGAGCTCAAGGTAGAAGCTTTCGCGCCGCCGCGGTGGAACGTCGGGCGAGGATCCGTGCCAGAGCTTGAATTCGCCCGGCGTGGCGAGGGTCACGCGCATCACCACGCCGCCGTAGTCCACCTCCAAGGTCGTGTGATCGCGGTAGGTCGCGCCACGCACGGCGCGCCAGTAGCCGAACGCGGCCGGCCGGCCCGTGGCGAAATCCAGGTCGGCAGTGAAGTCGGCCGGCAGGCGGACCTGACCCTGCACGTGCAGCGCCAAGCCGAGCCTCTGGGCGCCGTTGGTGCTCTCGATCGTCGCCGTGTCGATGAGCGCATCGCCCTCGATCGCCAGTGTGCGCCGGGCCCGTGCGTCGTCGCGGTAGCGGGGCTGCGCCGCGGAAACGCGGGCGGACTCGGGCGAGTAGGCGAGCAATTCGCCGGATTGGGGCGGCATCTGACCCTCGCCGTTCACGAGGGGCACGTTGTGGTTCAGGCCGCGCGTGTAGTAGCCCCGGTGCAAAGGCGAGCCGTAGCCGACCGTGCCAGGATCGTGGGTGATGTCAGTCGATCCGAAATATGCCGAATAGTTGAGCGCCTCCGCCTGGCTGTGCGAACGCGTGAGCTGCCCGTAGTGCAGGAAAACCTGCCATGGTCCGGACTTGAGCTGCGCCATGCGCGTTGACTCGAAATTCCGGCTCGTGACTGCCGGCAGCGGGACCGAATCCTCCGCGGCGGCATCGCCGCGCGACGGGGGTGTCGCGCCCCCACTCGTGACGGCCGGCGGGTCGAGCAAGGTGTTCCAATCACGCAATCGGGCCGCCACGGCCAGGCCGATGGTGGTTGGGAAGACGCGATACGTGTCGGCGAGGAGTTCGCGGTTGGGCGCGCGGCCAATGCCGCCGCTGTCGGCGGGATTGGGCAGCTCGCCGGTCGGGAAGCGGAGATAGATCGGCGCGAGCATCAGGTTTTCGGCCGTGGACATCTCAGCGGCGAGCTCA
>JBIJCX010000365.1:0-8273 GCA_044344465.1 Opitutaceae bacterium | reverse complement strand
ATGGGACTTCGACTACTCGCTCTTGTGAGTGCGGCTGGCCTCATCCCGCTGCCGGTCTGGAGCGACCCGATCCCGCCGGGTCGGCTGCTCACGCAGTATCTGCAGCCCGACACGACCTACCGGGTCGGAATCGGCCCAAAGGTTCCGACCACGATCGTGTTTCCCGCGCCGGGGCTTGGCTTCCAGGGGGTCGGGCTCATGCAGGCATCCGATCTGGTGCCGCAGCCGGTGCAGATCGACCACACCGCGGGCACGAATTACTTCACCGTGCGGGCGATCCAGCCGGAAGCCCGGTCGGATCTGAACGTCATCTTTGAGGGCCGAATCTATGCGTTTGTCTTTACCCTGTCCGATGAGCCCACCCGTGGCTTGACGCTCCTGCGGCCGCCGGCACCGACGCGGGCGGGTGCGGCGAAGCGCGGGGGAAGGGTGGCCGTCAACCGGCTCGTGGAAATCCTCGATGAAGCCCGCGCGTATGATGTCATCGCGGGGGCATTTCCGGGCTATCAGAAAAACATCACGGTGCAGGAAAAGGGCTACCGGGTGCCGTATCCGCTCTTCGACGTACTGGTCGATCACGCGTGGCGGTTCGAGGACGAGGACACGATTGTGCTGCGCTGCGTTTTTATCAACAAGACCCCGCGGCCAATCCACTACCGCCCCGATGTCGTGGCCGTGAAGATTGGAGAGCGGACGTTCTATTGCAGCATTGCCGACGCCACCGGTGAAATTCCCGCGGTCGCGAACGCCGCCGCGCTGGAGACCGAGGAACGGAAGCTCGTGGCCGAGCTCGAGGCGGCCCGGGCCGCCGGGCGCACGAGTGATGCCGGGACTACGCGTGGCAGGGACCGGCTGAAGGAAATCCTGGCCGGCTACCAGCGCGGACAGGCGGTGGGGTATTTCGCGATCACGGGCAACCCCGACGGGACGCGGGCGAACGTCAGCCTCAAGAACAATTTCAACGTGCTCGTTGCGACGGGCAGACTGCCATGATCACCGGCGACCACGCACCCTTCGGGCGGCCCGGTCGGCCCCTTCCCCGGCGGCCCGCCGCTACCGCTCTCCGGCCGTGGGAACCCTCCCGCTGTCCGCCCGGCGGGCCTCAGCCGCGCTGCGGCTTGCCACGGCCCGTCCCGGCCAGCTTCCGCCAATTCGGAACCCCATGGTGATCCCGCTGCAAAGTCTGCGGTTCTTGCTGGGGCTGCCTTTTCTGTGCACCGCCGTGTTCGCCCTTTTCGGCTGGCTGACGGTGGCCGTTTATCTCAAGGCCAAGGCCGAGTCCGAGCAGGCTTCGCCGACGCAGGCGATGCGGCAAAAACGCGATCCGCAGGGTCTTCTCAAACAGTTCGGCAACATCGCGGTCGCTCTCGCCGTTCCGCCGGCTCCGGCGCCGGAGGCTTTGAAGGAAATTCCGGCGGAGGTCCGGAAAACGCTGCTCGCCGATCCGCGGCCGCTCAGCCTTTACCCCCCGGCCGCGCTGCCCGCGGCCTCGCCGCCGCCACCGGTGTCGCCGCGTTTCCTGCCTTTCGGAACCATGATCCCCTGCAAACTCGTCAACACCGTTGACTCGAACGCGGACGGCACTCCCGTCGTCGCGATCGTGCTGCGGGACATGCGCAACCTCGACGAGGAGGGCGTTTCCCAGATCATCATTCCGGCCGGGACGTTCGCGATTCTGGAGTCCACGGCCCCCGGACGGGAGCGGGACCGGATTGCCGCCGACGGCACCTGGGTTTTCGTCTGGCGGACCCGGGACGAGATGAACGGGTTCGAGCTGCCCGTTTCCGGCCGGGCGCTCGCGCGGGAGTACGACACAGTCACCGGCTTCTTTGGGCCGGAGGATGGAAGGGCCGGACTCCGCGGCGCGGTGATCGAGGACCTCGAGGCGAAGCGCCTCAATGCCGCGGCCACGGCGTTCATCGACGGCGGTCTGGGCGCACTCAAGCAGTACGATGTGACCAGCAACGCCCTGACCGGGCAGGTCATCCGCACTCCCCTTCCAAATCTGAAGAATGCACTGCTCGGCGGCGCGGAGGCCTATGTCCAGCAATCCGCGGATCAGATCCGCCAGCGGGCGGCGCGGGACGGCACGTACGTGCAGGTCCGCGCCGGGACCGAGTTCTACGTTTTCCCCCGGGAAACCGTCGACCTGCGAAATGCACGCCGCGGTTCGATGGCTCATCACGACCGATCGAACGCGGCCAAGAAATGATCCCCGCGCTCTTCAACCACATTGGCGCCGCGTGCGCGGTGGCCCTTTTCACCGGCTGTGCCTCCCTGCCGAAAATCCGGCTTTCCAGGTACGGGGCTGCGACCGCGGCGGCGGTAGCGCCGTTGCCGGCACCGGCCATCGGCTCCGGCATTCCCGTCCCGAACGAATTCGTCGCCACCCCGGGCGTACGCAAGGCGTACTACGTTGGGCCGATGATCGATCCGGCTCATCCGGAACTCATGTACCGGCCGGGCATCGTGTACCGCCAGGAAGTGCCGGAACGCTGGAATCGCAATCCCACCGCTTGGCGCGGCGCGGTGTCCGGCGTCATCGCGGCCGTGCCTGACCCCGCAATCCTGCCGCCGGCCTCCGCGGAAATGGAGCAGTTGGTCGCCCAACAGCGCCGGGTGATGCAGCTTCTGTCGGAGTCCAACGTGGACCTTCGTCGCCGGGTGGAGGCGGTGAACCCAGAGACGGAAAAACCGGCACCGGAGTCCGCTGCGTCCACCGTGACAAAACAGGGAGCGGTGCCACCGGCGGGGCCGGTGACCGCCCTGACGACAACTCTGCCCGCCGCCAGGGCGTCCGTGGACCTTTCACGCGCCCTGGTGCCGAACGCGGACGGCGCGATTGAGCTGTCAGCGGAAATTCTCGATCCGGTCGATCGCTCCGAACCGAATCCCTTCGTCAAACGGTACCAGTCGCAAACCACCTTCCGGGATCTGCTGGTCACCGTGACCGGCACGTCGCTCGGGCCGCGCCCCACGGCGAGCGTCAACGGCCGGTTGCTCAACATCGGCGATGCCTGGGAGGGCTTCACGGTTGCGGCCATCGCGCGCGACGCCGTCTTTTTCCAGAAGGAAGTTTATCTGCTGCAGATCCCACTCGCCCGGGCGAGTGGTGTCACCGTGCGGCTGCCGCAATAATGCCCCACTACCTCGCCACCTACTCCCTTTCGAGCGGTCGGGAAATCCGCGAGAAAATCCAGGGCCCCGGCGTCGAATTCGTGCGCGTGGCGCTGCGCGCCCGCGGCTATTTTCCCACGGGGATCCGGGAAATCGGCACCCCGGCGCACCAACGGAGGCTGCGCATCCCGGTCAAAACCCTGGCCCGTTTGCTCCGGCAGCTCGACCTGCAGCTCCGGGCCGGCGTGGACGAAATCGGCGCGGTCGCGAGCCTCAAGGATTCGCACAGCTCGGGCAAGGTTCGGGCGATGCTGGCCGAAGTGCACGCGTCGCTCGCGATCGCGAAAACGTCGTTCTCGGATGCGTTTGGCGCCTTCCCGCGGGTGATTCCCCCGCACCTGAGGGCGATCATCGCCGCCGGCGAGGGGACCGGACCGGAAAACACGGCGGACCGGCTGGCCGACGTGCGCGACTGGCTGCTGTTCAGCGACAAAATCAAACGCACGTTTCGCAAGGCCACGACCTACCCGGCGCTTCTTTTCGGGCTGGCCTCAATCTACCTCGTTTTCTTCGTCCTGTGGTTCATCCCGCGGTTCAAGGTCCTGATCGGGAGTTTCGGCATGCCGATGCCGGGTTACACCCAGGGGATTCTCGACGGCGCGGAATGGCTGCGCGGCCACGGGATCCTGCTGGTCGTCGCGGTCGGCCTGCTCATGGCGGCCTGCTCTGTCGCGCGCCGGATCGAGGGGGTCGCTGCGCTGGTCGACACGGTCGTCCTGCGACTGCCGGTTTACCGCCACGTCTACCAGGCCATCGTCACGGCGCAGATTTGCCGCAATTATCGGGCGCTCATGCTGTCGGGCGCGACGGCCGGCGAGGCGCTCAAGCTGTGCGCGGACATGCTTTCAAACCGGGCGGCCCGCGCGGAGATCCGCCGCGTGCGCCGGGAAGTCGTTCGCGACGGCGCCAACCTCGGCACCGCGCTGCGGCGCTGCGGCTACTTCCCGCCCGAGGCGGTTTCAATCATCGCAACGGCCGAGCAGACCGGCCACCTCGACCAGGCCCTGCGCGAGGTTTCTGACGAATACGAGGAGCTTGCGCGCGAGACCGTCGAGGCCTCGCTCGCCATCCTCACCCCGCTACTCGTCATCGCCACCGCGGCCATGGTTGGCGCCGCTTTGACGGGCCTGTTCCTCCCCATCGCGAAGGTCTTTGAAAACCTCCACTGATGAAGACCACCCGCGCGTTCACGCTGATCGAAGTTCTGGCCGTCGCGTTCATCATCACGCTGGTCACCGGGCTCCTCATTCCGCCGGCGCTGTCGTCGTTCATCATCCGGCAGCGTCTCCAGAAGGAGGACGCGGTGCTCGCCGCGCTCGCGGCCGACATCGAAAAATCCTTCGAGGCGCGCGACCTCGACACCTTTAACGTCAGCGCGCTGCCGGGCGAAATCGACTTCGCGACCCGCCCGACCGAATTTTCAACGTCGGTCGCGCCTTCGTACCCGTGGCTCACCGGTTTTGAGTGGTTTGCAAAAATCGGGCGGGCGCGCGGCTTTTCGGTCATGGCCGGTCTGCCAGTCAGCAAGACCAGCCAGCCCGCACTCCACCATCTCGCGTTCAATGACAGCGAGCGCCCGCGGTTGCTGTTTGCCGGACCGCCCGAAACCGCCCGGCAGCGTTATCTGCTCCTTTCGCTCATCGGCCGCGACGATGAGCTCGTGTTGCCGCCCTTTATGCCCATGGCGGAATGGTTCAACGCCATCTGGGACACGCCGTGGGATCGCTTCGACGCGCAACTGCCCTCGATGTTGATGGTCGGATTGAGCTGGTCGCAGGTGGCCAACTGGAATCTCGAAACCGAGGGGAAGTCGCGCTTGTACCGGCTGCGCGTCGTCCGGATCACGCAGCGCAAGCACGAGGTGGTCGTAAATGCGAATCACCCGACCGATTCGGTCTGGGTGCGGTGGAATAATGACGATCGGCAATACACGCTCCTGCCCGGCAGCGGCACCTGGACGTCGCCCGCCACGCCGCTGGCCGGACGGATCTTGAGCCTTTACGTCGGCGACAGTTTCCCGAATGCCAAGAAATCCGAAATCACGGTCCGCGAACGCACCGTCTTCACCTCCCAATGAAACCCCGGAAAATCAGTCTCATCAGCGCGTCGACCCCGAGCCTCTTCGAGGCGTTGAAGATTCCGGCGGATGACCCGGTGTGGCAGCGTCCGAAATCCGATCTGCCGCTGGACGTATTCGTGCAGGCCGCACGGATCGTCCACGCGTTTTCCCACCACCCCGACATTCAGAAATTCGCACCGGTGGTCGCCAGCTTCCGGCTGACCCGGGCGGAATTTGCCGAACTGGAAAAGCTCGGCCGCGACGCGGCCGCGACGAACTGATCCATGACCTTTGCGATTGATGCCATGGCCGCCCTCCCCTTCATTATGCGCCTGCCACGCCCGCGCGCGTGCCGTCCCCAGGGCAATGTCCCTGGTCCCGGGTTATTCCCCGTTCCGTCGAACCCGTCAGTAAACGTTCACGGCGTTTTCGCTGAATAGTTAATAACTTCCTAGGTTCTGCACTGTCGCTCGGAATCCACGCTCGCATGAATATCCGCCCTGCCATCGCCCTCGTCGCCACGGTGCTCCTCGCCGGCGCTCCGGCTCGTGGCGCCGTACTGGACCGGCACCCCGAGGCGCGCAGCCGCGCCCTCGCCTGGACCGAGTTCGATGGCTCGTTTCTCGTCGATGTGACCAGCCGCGCCGACATGCTCGATTTCTACTGGACGGTCCTGGCGCGATCTTACCCGCAGGCGCAGTGGACCGGTTCGACGAGCCCGGCCGTGGCCGGCGAAACCGCGGCACTCTGGCGCGCGCGGGAATACGCGCAGCTCAATGCGTATCGCGCGCTCAATTACTCGCGGCCGATGACCGAGGACCCGGACCGGCTCCCGCTCGTGCAAGAGGGTGCGCTGATCCTCGCACTGAATCCGGAAAAACCCGTCACCCACTCCATTGACGCGCGTTGGATCGGCTATACCGCCGTGCGGGCCAATGCGCTGGTTAATTCCCTCATCGGCGGCGCCAACGAATACCCGCTGACGGGCGCGGCGGACGGGTTCATCAACGACCCCGGTAACGAGAACTCCGCGCTGGTCGGGCATCGCTCCGTTCTCCTCCACGACGGGAATATCACCGGCGCCGTGGGGGCCGCCTTTGCGGCGCCCATCAATTACCACTTTTCGGTCTGGAATTCCCCGCTGCAGTTCAAGGCGGGGCCGGCCGGCAATTTTATCGCCTGGCCCGCGCCCGGCTGGCTTCCGCTCGCCCTGTTTCGCAGCACCGCCAACCCGGCCAAATTCCGGTGGAGCTTCGTGCCCGCGACGGACGACCGCGATTTCGATTCGCTGCGGAATGCCTCGGTCACGGCCCGGCTGAACGGCGCCGCCCTGCCGGTGCGCAACCTCGTACGGAACTTCAACCCCCATCCGCTCACCTGGGAATTCGAGCCGGGTGAATTCAACGTCGACACCCTCACGGAGGATGCCGCGGTTGAGATCACGGTTTCGAATGTCGTCATCGCCGGATCGGCCCGGAGCTACCGCTACACGGTACAGTTCTTCGATGAGACCAGAATTCATCCGGTCACCTTCAACCCCCGCAGCGCCCTCAAGAACATTTCAACCCGGGGCAAGATCGGCAGCGGCGAGGAGGTGCTGATCGCGGGCTTTGTCGTCGGCGGCCCGCTTCCGGTTCGCGTCGCCATCCGCACGCAGGGTCCCGGCCTGGGCCGGTTCGGCATGACCGGCACGGCAGGAAGGATCCGGCTCCAATTGTATGATCGCGGCGGGAACAAGCTGGGCGAAAACACCGCTTGGAAAGAGCATCAGGATTGGCGGCTGTTGCAGAGTCTCGGCGTTTCTCCGGGTGACGACCATGAGGCGGGCATGGTCGCGACCCTGTGGCCGGGGAGTTACACCGCCGTGGTCAGCGATGACGCCGGTCACGCTGGGATTGGCCTCATCGAGGCGTTCAATATCGACAATCAGACTCCGTCACGGCTGCTGAATCTTTCGACCCGGGGCTTGGTCGGCCGGGACGACGAAGCGTTGATCGCCGGTATCATCGTCCACGAGCGTCCGCGGGTTGTCCTCATCCGCACCCAGGGACCCGGCCTCGCCAGCCTGGGCGTGGCGAACGCCGTTTCCGATCCGCTCCTCACGGTTGTTGACCAAAGCGACGGCCGGATCATCGCGCAGAATGACGACTGGCGCACCGACTCCCGCAATACCCGCCTCACCACGGATCTCGCCGGTTTCGCCCCGTCCGATAACCGCGAGGCCGCCATCCTGCTCCTTCTCCCGCCGGGAGCCTACACGGCGCTCGTCACGGCGAAGACGAACGTCGGCGTCGGCATGGTCGAAGTCTTCGACCTCGACGCACCGTAACCCGCCGGAAGGCCGTCCCCCATGCCCGCCACCGCACCTTGTTTTCCGTCTGCCTCCAAGGTTAGGAAGTTCTTAGGTTATGCGATCTTTGCCATCTTCTTGGGCGGTCCGGGGCCCCAAAGCGCGTTCGCCGGCTCGCAAACGCTGTTTCAGGACAGCCAATCCTCCCCTTTCGCCAGCGGGTCCGCGACCGTGAATTTTGGGAGCTACAACGCCACCTCGATCACCCTTTCGGTTCAGGTGTCCGCCTACGTCGCTTCGCAACAGGGCGGCGGACGAAACTATGCGGGTTATGCCGAAGCCGTGATCGGCGCTTCGAAGGTCGTGCACAATGTGCCGAATGGGTCCGACCCGCTGCGGGTTTCGGCTTCGAACACCCTCACGGTGACGAAGGGCGGCGACGGCAACTGGTATGCCGGCGGCACGAACCTGGGCGGGAGCGTGAGCGTCAGCGCCGACGCCTGGGGCGGCGGCGAAAACGGTGAAGGGAGTGGATACGCCACGGCGAGCATCTCGTGGGTCGAAGCACCGAGCACGTATCAACTCACGACGAATGTGAGTGGCAGCGGCTTGGTCAGTGGCGCCGGCACCTATGCCGCGGGTTCGAGCGCTTCCGTCACGGCGACACCGTCGACCGGCTGGGCTTTCATCAACTGGCAGGGCGCGGCGTCCGGCACCGCCAACCCTGCGTCCATTACCAAGGACGCG
>JBIJCX010000005.1:0-77523 GCA_044344465.1 Opitutaceae bacterium | reverse complement strand
CATGCACCGTGCGCGCGTCCGCGACGGCCGCCGGCAGATCCGTTTCCAGTACATAGCAGCCATCGAGGAGCGCGAGCTGCGTCTCGACGGCTGGATCCTTGAGCAAGCCCACCCCGCGCTCCCTGATTTGGAGCTGCAGCCACTGCGCAAAGCCATAATGCTCCAGCCAACCCTGCGCCTGCTTGCGCAGGGTCTCGACTTTCGCCCGCGGTTTTTGCGCCAGTCGCGCATTGCCGGCGGCCAACCGCTGCTCGATCCGCCGGCACTGATCGAGCCGGCGTTGCCGCTCCCGGTCACGGGTCGCCGGATTGCACCGCAAAATCAACCGGCGAGCCTCGTGTTCGATCGCGAGTGGCTCCTCGTCGAACAACGCCGGAGTCAGCACTTCTTTTCCCAAGAGCTTGCGGATCTGCGGATCGGTCAACGCGGTCACATACCGAAAGCCCGCTTCACCCAGCGCCTCCTGGCCCAGTCGCTTGATCATTCCGCGATCGCCCACCACGACGACGTCTTTGGCGCCGAAGCGCAGACGCAACTTTTCCACCGTCGGCAGAAAAGTTTTCGGATCGCTCGTGTTGCCCGGATACAGCTGAATCGACAGCGGCTCGACGCTGGCCTCGGTCAGCAGGCCCGCCACAACCTGTTTCTTATAGCGTTTGCCGTCACCATTGTAGCCGTGCGCCGCGAGTTCGTTGCACTGGCCTTCGAAGTGCGAGGAGGTGACGTCATACAAAAAAACCGCGCCCGCTTCGATCTTCGGGGCCAGCGCCCGCTCGATGCGTTCCTGGTGGAGCTGCAGCCAGTCCAAGGCGGCGTATATATCATCCTCGTCGAAGCGCTCCAGGCCCAGCACCTCCGCCACGGCGTGATTCTCAGCCCAGCGCACCGCGCCGAGCCGGCTGCCCTGCCGGGCCAGGCGCGCGTAGATGAGGAACAACGCCAGTTTCGCCGATCGATCCGAGCCCAGGGCGGCAACCAGTCCCACTGCGCTGGCCAGTGCGTGCAATCCCGCCAGCACCCCGTCGCACGGCCCCATCCTCACCTTTGGCGCTTGGCCGGTCGGAGCTTTCCCCTGGCAATACTGTGCGATCAGCGCGACCAGCGGCTCCGGCAACCGCGACAGGTTGGCCAAGGTGTGATGCACCACGCGCGTCCTGAGGGGCGCGTCCTTGGGCGGGCGGCCGCGCGGCCGTATCACCGGTTCCATTACGCCATCCACCAGCAACACCGAGTGGTAGGTCTTGCCGCCCTGGCGGCTGCGATTGCGCTTGATGAACATGCCTCGACCCTGGGAAGCGCCGCCGGAGCGCAAGACTTAAGACGGCTGTTAGTGACACACCTAATCGCGTCTTTTCCCTCGTACTTACCGAATCTAATTACCCGCAACAGGGGAAGATCCGTCAGAGTGCGCGGGGCCAATCGCGGCCGGGAGACAGCTCTGCCGTCACCGGCCGAGCCTCTATTTCGACCCGGCCGGCTCAAGCGTTTCGTCCGCGTGGTCGCGGTGCTGGCAGAGCGAAGCAAAGGTCGCTATTTCCGTAGAGGCGATGCGGCGAATGATCGAATCGAGCTCAGCGAACGCAGCGTCACGGTCCGCCGGCTTAAGACTCGGATCTCTCGCTTGAATCAGGATCAACGTTTCGTGGAGCGCCTGGATGCCCGCGCGGAAGTAAGCCAGGAACGGATTCAGTCCGCATGAGCACCCGGGCTTCGTAACCGCCCGGGGCACTTCGCCGCGGCGGATGGCGATGAAGACCCGCTCAAGGGTCTCGTCGAGCATGAAGATCATGGCTCTCGGTTCCGCGAGCGGTGAGTTGACCGGCTCCACCAACAACAACTCCATCCACCGTCCTCGAATTTCGGCTCGATGATTGAAGAGGTCTTTCTTCAGCGAAAGTTTCATCGGGCATTCATGGGGCTTGGTCTCGGCATATGGCGCTTACATTACCCCTCAAGGCGCAGCTGCGCCTTGATCTGGGTCAAGACATCGCGATTACGGATCGACCGGCCCAGGTTATCCCAGCCATTGTCGCGCCCGTGCTTCCAGGCGAAATCGACCTCGAAGCCTCCGCGAGCCCGCAGTCCGGTGACGCGTCCTTCCGGCCACGCTGACGGCAGGGCGGGCAAGCACCGAGCAGATTCGGATACAACCCGCCGCCGCGGACCGTCTTGTCCCACTCGATGTCGTGGCCCACGAGGGACTGGGTCTGCGCACGCCGGTGAAAGTTCGGATCGTCGGACCCGATGTCGCCGGGAAACAGCCCGAGAAACACAATCCGCCACCCCGGGATCGCGATCAGCGCACCGGGCGGATGGCGAAGGGAACGTCAAGGCGGCGACGAGTCCGGGCGGGGCCGCGGCCAGTTCAGGTGCTGCGCCAAAAACTCATACGTGCCCTGGCCGTTGATGCTGTGGCCGCCCTGGAAAAACTCGATCTCGGTCCGCTCCGCGAGGCCGAGCTGCGCGTAAAGCCAGCGCACCTTGGCGTACTCGTGCGCCACCCATTGATCGCGTCCGACGCGGTCGAGGTGCCCGCGCTCCACCATGAACGGCCGCGGCAGCATCAGATACGCCATCTCCGCATAGTCGAAGGTGTGCCCGAGATTCCAATACGGCATCTCCCACTCGATGCTCCGCATGAAGCTGAACGGCTGGTCCGTCGCGGCGATCTTGCGCGTCCATTGGTTGAAATCGCCGGAGCAGATCGAGAGGGCATACCCCGGCAGCACCGTGGGCACGCGCACCGCCGTCTCGCCGCCATAGCTCAAGCCGTAAAAGGCGATGCGCTGGCCATCCACGTGCGGCAGGGTGTTCAGCCAGCGGAGGATCTGGTCGTGCTGGGCAATGATGAATGAAAACAGCGTCGCCTTGACGTTGTTCGCCTTGCGGCCGAGCCAGCGGTAGCGGTCCTCGCCCCGATACAGATTGTGCGGCGCAAACGTGATGAAGCCCCGCTCCGCCAGCACGCCGGCAAAATTATTGTAGGCGGTCTTGTTCCCGTCGAGGGTGTCGCGGGGCAGGCCATTGCGACCATGCTGGCACACCACCACCGGCCGACGTTCACCCGGCTGCAGATTCCTGGGCAGCACCAGCACACCCCACGCGATCAGCTCCGGGTAAACGTCCAGCACGACGTCGTACGCCGTCCAGGCGGCCGTCTCGGCCACCAGTCGCGTCCGCGCGTTGAACGGCAGCAGCGGTTCGTCAAAACGCCCCATGCCCTCCTCCTGAAACTGGCGGCGGTACGGCTCCGCTCCCGCGATGAATTTCTCCTGCGGTTGAGTCGGGTGCTTCTTCTCCGTGCTCCAACGGCCGCCCGCCAGCTCGGGCATGATCTTGTAGAGGAAAAACTGATCCCGCACGTGTTCCGACTGCCGCACCAGCAGCTGCACGTGCCGTTCCATCTCCTTGAAATACCGTTCGTGCCGGGCGGCGGGATCGAAGCCGGCGCGGCGATCGACCGGTCGCTCATCCGACCAGGCCGCCAGGCTGGTGCCGCCGAGCTTTTCCGCCAGCGCCGTCAGCGCCGGCGGGGAGAACGGTCCGACGGTTTTCCCGCCCTCGCCCCTCACGAGCGTGGGACGCCCAATCCCCGGCCCGGTGGCCACCCGCGCGACCTCGGCCTCCACGCTGGCCAGCGTCGGCGAGTGCAACTCGCCCTTGTGCCCGCCGACGGCCGGCACCCCGCTGAACTCGACGATCAACGCCCGGGGCGCGACGAGCGACGCGAGCTCGGCATCGCCGAACTCACGCAGGAGCGACCACACATTGCGATAAATGGGCTCGGTCCAGACTTTCTGCCGCGAATCGAAATAACCGCTGACCAGCACCGCATCGATCCGCGGGTCCACCGCCGCGGCATAGAAGGCGATCAGGCCAGCCTCACCGTATCCACCCACCCCAACCTTCGTCGAAGCGCCATACTGCGCGCGAAACCAGTCCACCGCCGCCAGCACCGTCTGTACTTCGTAGCCGATGACGTGCCGCCCCATCTGGAATGCCTGGCGATAGATCCACTCCCGGTAGGTATAGTCGAGGGCCAGCAATTGCCGGTCGTCAGTTTTCATTTTCGCCCGGCTGATCGTCACCGGCAGCACCAGCTCGAAGCCGTTCTCGGCCAGGCGCAACGCCCCCCAAGCCTCGGGCGCGATGCCCGGGGCAAGCCCGAGGAGTTGCTCCGGAGTCTGGTCGGCATCGGGCACGATAACCACGCGACCTTGCACCGGCCCTCGCGGTTGCACGAGCAAACCGCTGCCGAACAATCCGTCGATGACCGGCCAGCGCACCTGGAAGACGCGATAGCGGGAGGTCTCCGCCACCAAAGCGGGATTCGCGTCGTCGCCGTATCGCTCCATCCTGGCCGGCAGCCGTGGCTCAACCTCGCCGATGAGGGCACGAAAGCGCTCCCGATTGGGCTGCACCGATTGGGCGTAGGCCGCGACCGAGGAGAAATCGCGCGCCCAGAACCTCGCGCGCTGGTCGACCGCGTCGTCGATCTTGCGCTCGACGAAACGGTGCGCGCCGTCCATCAGCCGCGGCGAGAGGTCGGCCTCCGCCCATGTCAGCGGCGCCGTCTGCGGCAGGGAGGCGATCGGTTGCGCCCGCGCGAGAAGCGCGGGAAAAAGCAAGAGGGTCAGGACGGCGATTGGTTTCATGGTCCGGAAATGCCGGCGTTCACGCGGTCTCGCGCCAACCCCGGAGGGCCGGGCTCCGTCGCGGCCGGAACAACGGGTGACACGAGGCGGCCTCGACGGAGCTCGGCCCTCCGACCACCGATAAAATCATGGCGTTCTTCACCAGAAATGAGATCACGCACCCCCGCTACAGCCGCAACGTAAACAAGGCGAACAACCCTGCGCCCGCGATGATTGCCACCCAGCCCCACCGCCGCTGCCCGGGGAGACCCCACCACAAATAGAGCCCCGTCGCGACCCACAGCAGGAACGCGACGCACACGATGTCCACCAGAACGCCCCAGGAGTTTTGCAGCACGCCGTCGTGTTCGAAGCCGCCGCGGGCGTGCATCCCGGTCAGAAACTGATCGAAGCGGAATCGCCGATCCTCCACCGTGATCTTTTTCTGATCCACCGCATAGATGACGCGCGTGGACTTCAGAAAGGAATACGAACTGACATTGAGCGTGTTGCGGTTGGGCCGGTAGACGCCGAAGTTTGGTCCCTCGACCCCGACCTCCTTGAGGATCCTGCGGCCCAACTCCCTCAGCGCGAGGTGATCGTCCGGCACCGGCGCATCGAACGGACGCTGCAGCCGCAGCGTCCACAGCGGAATCTTTTTTGCCTCGTCACGCTGCTGAAAAAACGGGTTGTGCGCGAACGGGATCGAGGAGACGCCATACATGAACAGCCAGGGCAGCAGCGAAAGCCCGAGGTAAAGATGGAGCCGGCGGATGAAGAGGGAAGTGGTCATGGGTGGCCCCGGTCAAATCGTGAAAACATAGAACGCGAACACCGCCATCCCGGCGAGCGTGCCGGCCACGCCCAACACCCGGGTCGCTTTCATCTCCCACCACATCCAGAGCCCGGATACCGCCCAGAACACCAGCGCGGCAATCACCAGATCCACCGACACCGCCCACAGCGTATCGAGCAGGTAGCCCGTGCCATAACCGCGCCGGCGATGGAAGCGCTCGAGGAACGCATTCGCCCGCGGCTCCATTTTCTCGATCACCAGCTTGTGGTCCGCCGGAGTGTAGGTGATGCGCCGCGGCGACATCTGATCCTGGCGCGTGATCACGATGGCGCCGTCGGCCCGGCGGTTGACGCCGTGGGCGCCATCGAGATCGAGCGTCGCGAGAATCTGCTGCGATATCTCCCGCAGCGGCACGTTCCCGGCAAACGTGCCGTTGTAGGTCAGCTCGCGCTCCCGGTGCATCGGGACCGGGCCCCGGCCGTGTTTCGCCACGAAATAGCCGCGATGGTTCATCACCAGCGTGCTGAGCGTGTACATCAGCACCCAGGGCGCCAAGAACAGGGCGAGATAGAGGTGGGTGCGGCGGACGATTTTTGAGAACATCGGGGTGCGATTAGAAAACTGGGGTTGGCTCGACCGCGACCTCGCGCCCCACCGCGAAAACCGGTCGCGCCGGCGCAGCGATCACGCGCCAACTCGGCGCCAAGAATCCCCGGCTGGCAAGCCCGTTGACGAAGGATAATGCCAGCCTGGCAGGCCTCCAGGCTTTCGGTTGCAGGCGGTCTCGATCATTCAACCGCCGAATCGAGTTGTCAGCGGTCTGGTTGTAGGAGCGGCTTTATGCCGCGATTAAATCGTTCCGCAGTTCCATCGCGGCATAAAGCCGCTCCTACAATTCAGACCGGACGCATCGCCTGCCCGCCCCCATCTGACCGTCCGCCCTTCAATCGTACTGCGCTTCACCGGCGAAATCTCATCGTTACCCGACCGTGCCCTCCCCTTCCACGATTCTCCGCGCCACGGCCCTCGCCGCGCTCGTTTGGGGCATGGCCGCGTCTGCAGCCGGGTCCGACCCGCTCCGCTTCGATTTCGGTTCCGGCCCGGTCGCCTCCGGCTACACCCAGGTGCGGCCGGACATGGCCTACTCACGCGAACGGGGATTCGGTTTCGAACCGGGCGCTGCCATCGTCGCGGTCGATCGCGGCGGCGATCCGCTGCGCGGCGACTTCATCACCAGCGCTGCGCCTTTTTGTTTTTCCGTGCGCGTGCCCACCGAGGGAAATTACCGCGTCACGGTCACCCTCGGCGACGCGGCGGGGACATCCACGACCACGATCAAGGCCGAGCTGCGCCGATTGATGGTGGAGAAAGTGCAGACGGCATCCGGCAAGTTCGAGCGGGTGAGCTTCATCGTGAACACCCGCACGCCGAAAATTGCCGGCGCCGGCAGGATTGCGCCCGGCGACGTGCGGCTCAAGGCCCCCAGGGAAACCGTCCAGGAAGCGTGGGCCTGGGATGACGCCCTCACCCTCGAGTTCTGCAACACCCGGCCGGCCGTTTGCGCCTTGGAGATCGAGCGGATCGAGGTGCCGACCCTCTTCCTGCTTGGAGACTCGACGGTGTGCGACCAATCCAAGGAGCCTTACAATAGTTGGGGCCAGATGCTCCCGCGCTGGTTCAAACCCGCGGTCGCGGTCGCGAACCACGGCGAATCCGGCGAAACGTATCGCGACTCCATCGGCCGGCGCCGGCTCGACAAGATCCTCAGCGTGATGCAGCCCGGTGACTGGCTGATCATGCAGTTTGGCCACAACGACCAGAAGCAGATCGCCGCGCAGGCCGGCGGACCGTTCACCACCTACACGCAGGAGCTGAAGCAGCATGTCGACGGCGTGCGCGCGCGCGGAGGCATCCCGGTGATCGTGGCGCCGATGGAGCGGCGCGGATTCGACGCCGCCGGCAAGGTGCACCCCTCGTTGATTGAATACGCCAACGCCGCGCGTCAGACCGCACGCGAACTCAACGTCGCGTTCATCGATCTCAACGCGATGAGCAAAACGTTTTACGAAGCGCTCGGACCGGAGAAATCCGCGCGGGCTTTTGCCGCGCCCGGTGGCAAGATCGACAACACCCATCACAACAACTTCGGCAGCTACGAACTCGCCCAATGCATCCTGCAGGCCATCCGCGATCAACGGCTGCCGCTGGCGAAGCATATCGTCGACGACTTCAAGGGTTTTGACCCGGCACATCCGGACGACCCCGACACCTTCGCCGTGCCCGCCAGCGGCGAATTCACGAATCAGCGCCCGCTGGGCGATTGAAAACGGATCCTGACCCGGAATTTTTTGAACGCTAATCGGCGCTAATCTTCGCTTATCCCAATCAGCGACGATTATACACAGCGTCATAATAAATTGGCATCAATTCGGAGGGCTGCGCTCCGTCGCAGCCGTTTTCCAGAGTGGGAATTGCGGCGCCGACAAAGCGCACCCTCCGAGGGTGTGCATTCCTTGATGACGTTGTGTTTAGCTCGCGCGGAAAAGTTCAGTTGGATCGAGGTAGCAACGCGACCTCCGGGCGCGTTACTCCCGCGGTCGACGACCCACCTATTTGCGCTCTACGGTTTACTCTCAAAGTGGCGGCCTACTGAATGGTCACGGCCCAAATGAGTGTTCCCAGTCCTTTCTCATGAACCGCATCAGATTCATCTTCTTCGTCCTTCTCCTCACCGCCCTCGCGGCGGCCCTCGCCCGCGCCGCCGCGCCCGCGCCGGCCTATCTCTTCACCTATTTCACCAAGAACGGCGAGGACGGCCTGCATCTCGCGTGGAGCGCGGACGGCTACGCCTGGCAAAAACTCAACGAGGGCAAAAGCTACCTCACCCCCAAGGTCGGCAAATCAAAACTCATGCGCGACCCCTGCGTGGTGCGCGGACCCGACGGGGTATTTCACCTGGTTTGGACCTCCGGCTGGAACGAGAACAACATCGGCTGCGCCTCCACCCGGGATTTCGTCACGTGGTCCGGGCAACAGGAAATCCCCGTCATGGCGCACGAGCCGAAGGTCCGCAATTCCTGGGCGCCCGAAATCACCTACGACGCGAAACGCCAGGAGTTCATCATTTTTTGGGCGTCGACGATTCCGGGAAAATTCACCGCGACCGCCGGGGCTTCGGAGAACGACTACAACCACCGGATGTATTTCACGACGACGCGGGATTTCGCGACCTTCGCGCCCACGAAACTTTTCTACGACCCCGGTTTCAGCGTGATTGACGCCACGTTGCTCCACGCGAAGGGGCGCCATTACTTCATCGTCAAGGATGAGACGCGCAACCCGCCGAAAAAGCACCTGCGGATCGCCGAGAGCGACGACGTGCAGGGTCCGTTCCGGAATCTCGCCGCCCCCTTTACGCCGGCGGGTCTTTGGGTCGAAGGTCCGACGGCGATCCAAATCGGCGACGACTGCATCGTCTACTATGACGCCTACCAGACGAAGCACTACGGGGCCATGCGCTCGCGCGACCTGAAGACATGGGAAGACGTGTCGGCCAAGATGAGTTTCCCCGACGAGGGCACACCGGTGCGGATGCGCCATGGCACCGTCATCGCGGTGCCAGGCGAAATCGTCGCGCAACTTCGTGCGGGCGCAAAGTAGGGCTTCGCTTCCCCAAACGGGCGCAACCCCACCGCGCCCGGCGCGTCTGACTCTCGCATGCCATCCGAAGACTCGACGCCCCTGCCGGTCGCACCTCGGTTTCTCCCCTGGTTGCTCCTGCTTTTCGTCGGCAGCGGGTGCGCCGCGTTGATCTACGAGATCGTCTGGTTCCAGTTGCTCCAGTTCGTGATCGGCTCGTCGGCCGTCTCGCTGGCCGTCCTGCTTGGCACCTTCATGGGCGGGATGTGCCTCGGCAGTCTTGCCCTGCCGCGGCTCGTCTCCGACCGGTGGCATCCGCTCCGGGTTTACGCGCTGCTGGAAATCGGCATCAGCCTCGCCGGCCTGGTCGTGATCTTTGCGATGCCCGCCGTCGGCCGGCTCTACACTGAACTGGTCGGTCACGGACTGCCGGGCATCTTGCTGCGTGCCGGGGTGTGCGCGGCCTGCCTGCTCCCGCCCACCGTGATGATGGGCGCGACGCTGCCCGCCATCGCCCGCTGGATCGAAACCACCCCGCGGGGCATGTCGTGGCTCGGTTTTTTTTACGGCGGCAACACCCTCGGGGCGGTCGGCGGATGTCTGCTCGCCGGCTTCTACCTGCTGCGGGTACACGACATGATGACGACGACGTTTTGCGCCGTCGGCATCAACCTGGTCGTCGCGGTCGCGGCCCTCGCGCTGGCCCGCTCCACCACCTACCAGCCGGAAACGCGCGCGGCAGCCCCCCGGGAGCGAACCGCCGCGACCAACGGCGCATCACTCGTCTTGGTGTCGATTGCGCTTTCCGGCCTGTGCGCGCTGGCCGCCGAGGTGATCTGGACGCGGGTTCTTTCGCTGTTGCTCGGGGCGACGGTCTACACGTTCTCGATCATTCTCGCCGTTTTTCTGGCCGGCCTTGGCCTCGGCAGCAGTCTGGGCTCGATCCTCGCCCGCACGCTTGCCCGTCCGCGGCTCGCGCTCGCCGGGTGTCAGTTTCTCCAGATCGCAACCATGGCCTGGGCCGCCCACGCGATGGCCGCATTCCTGCCTTACCTGCGGATCGAACCTGCGCTTCTGGCCACGCCATCCGTGCGATTTGAACTCGATCTGGCGCGCTGTGCGTGGGCCATTCTGCCGGCCGCCGTCCTCTGGGGCGCAAGCTTTCCCCTCGCGCTGGCCAGCACCGTCCTTCCGGGTCGCGAGGCCGCGCGACTCGTCGGCCACGCCTACGCCGCCAACACCATCGGCGCCATCGCCGGTGCACTGATGGCCGCGCTCCTGCTGGTGCCCGCGATCGGCACCCAAAACACGCAACGCCTGCTGATCGCCCTGGCGCTGGTGGCCGCCGTCTTCGCGCTGCAGCCGCGCACCCACGCGACCATCGGTGTGGCCCTCGCGGCCGCCCTGGCCGCGTTTGCCTTCGGCCTCACTCTGCCGAAAATTCCGTGGCAACTCGTCGCCTACGGCCGCCAGATCGCGACCTCCGATTACGACGCCAAACTGGTCTACCTCGGCGAGGGCATCAACGCCACCGTCGCCGTATCGGAGACCCCGGGCGGCACGCGTTTCTTTCACGTCAGCGGAAAGACCGAGGCCTCCAGCTTGGTGAAGGACATGCGGCTCCAACGTATGCTCGGCCATCTCCCGGCGCTGCTGCACCCCCGGCCGCGTTCGGTGCTCATCGTCGGTTGCGGCGCGGGCGTGACGGCCGGCTCGTTCGTGCTGCACCCGTCGATCGAGCGGATTGTCATCTGCGACATCGAGCCCTTGATCCCGGAAATCGTTGCCACCCATTTTCGACCCGAGAACCACGACGTGCTGCGCGACCCACGCGTCGAGGTGGTCTACGACGATGCCCGGCACTTTATCGCCACCACCCGCGAGAAGTTTGATCTCATCACCTCCGATCCCATCCACCCCTGGGTCAAGGGTTCGGCCGTCCTTTACTCGCAGGAATATTTCGAGCTCTGCCGGCAGCGCTTGAACCCGGGCGGACTGATGTCGCAATGGGTGCCGTTCTACGAGGCCGATCGGACGGTCGTGCGGAGTGAGATTGCCACCTTTTTTTCCGTGTTTCCGGAGGGCACCATCTGGGGCAACGACGACGAGGGCTTCGGTTATGACACCGTGATGCTCGGTCACGCCGCGCCGCTCCGGATCGACCTCGACCAACTCCAGGAGCGGTTCGAGCGCGCCGACCACGCCGGAATAAAACAGGCGCTCGATCCCCTCGCCTTGGGTTCGGCGGTTGACCTGCTTTCGACGTACGCCGGCCGGTTTTCCGAACTGAAAGGCTGGCTCGCCGGCGCCGAGATCAACCGTGATCGCAGTCTCCGGCTCCAGTACCTCGCCGGCCTCACCTTGAATTCAATCGAAGGCACCAGCGCCTACGGCGAGATGCTCGGTTACCGGACTTTCCCGACCGACATTTTCCAGGCCTCGGAGAACCGCCTCGAGGCCCTGCGGCAGTTGATGGAGGCCGCGAAAATCAATCCGTAAAGAGCTCCGTCGATCGACCGCCCCATGAATTTCCCGGGGAGGGCCGAGCTCCGCCGAGGCCGCCTCGATACAATCGAATTTCGGCCTCGGCGGAGCTCGGCCCTCCGGTCAATCCGAAGGCCCCAACGACGCTCATAACGCCGACCGTTCGTGTAGCCCTGCGCGTGAGCGCGGGGACTTCGAACCATCCCGCCGCTCACGCAGCGGGCTACACTGAAGGACCGACAATCACGGATTCGCTGTCGCTCACACCGCCGCAATCCGCCCGCTCGAGTCGCCGATTCGTTCCACGCCCGTCACGCCGATGCGGTCGGTCAGACTGAGGAAAAGATTGCTCATCGGCTGGCCGCCGAGCTTCCGATAACGGCCCGGCGTCAGCGTGCCCCCGCCCGCCCCGGCGAGGACGATGGGCAGGTTGTCGTGCGTGTGGCGGTTGCCGTCGCTGTTGCCGCACCCGTAGACGATCATCGAATTGTGCAGCACCGAGCGGCCGTCGACGTCCTTCGTCGCCTCGAGCTTTTGCAGGAAACGCGCGAAGTGCTGCATGTAGAAATGGTCGATCCGGCCAATCTTCTCCACCAGGTCGGGATCGTTGCGGTGATGCGAACAGTAATGGTGCCCCTCGGGGATGCCGATCTGCGGGTAGGGTCGGTTGCTGCCGTCGCCGGCGAGCAGGAGCGTGGAGATGCGCGTCGAATCGGTCTGAAACGCCATCGCCAGCAAGTCATACATCAGATCCATGTGTTCGCCGTAGTTCGGCGGGATGCCGGCCGGCGTATCCGAGCGCGGATCGGGCAGGTCGCCGAAACTTTCCGATCGCTGGATGCGCAATTCGACCTCGCGCACGCCGGTCAGGTACTCGTCGAGCTTCTGCTGGTCAGTACGGCCCAGCTCGCGCTGCAGCGAACGGGCATCGTCGAGCACGAAGTCCAGCAGCGAGCGCTGCGTCTCCAGCCGCAACCGGTAGTTCTTCTGCCGCTCGGCCGGCGTCCCGCTGCCGAACAGACGCTCGAACACGAGCCGGGGATTCGATTCCGGCGCCATCGGCGTCGAGGCCGATTGCCACGAGAGGTTGTACTGATAGGCACACGAATAGCCTGAATCACAGCGGCCGGATTTCCGCACTGAGTCGCATGACAGCTCGAGCGACGGGAAACGCGTCAGATGGCCGATGCGCTGCGCCGCGACCTGGTCGACCGACACGCCGACCCGGATGTCGGTGCTGTCGGTTTTCCGGGCCCGCGCGCCGGTGAGGAACGTGGCGTTGGCCCGCGCATGATCGCCCGCCCCATCGTTGCCCGCCGTCGCGTTCTTGTGGTCAAGGCCCCCGAGGACCTGGATGGATCCTTGCAGCGGCGCGAGCGGCTGCATCGTCGGGCCCAGCGAAAAATTCGCGCCCTCGCCGGTCGGCCACCAATGATCCTGCCGCGCGCCGTTCGGGAAATAGACGAACGCCATCCGCAGCGGCGCGCCCGAGGCGGTGACGCCCGCCGCGGGACCCGAGGCCGGCGCCGCCGTCGCCGCCCGCAACACGGGGCCGAGCGTCGTCCCAAACACAGGCAGCGCGACGCCGACCCCGAGGCCGCGCAGGAACTGCCGGCGATTGAGGCCGACCTGATGTTGGGGCCCGACATGGGTGGGAGTGGCGGGGCGGGAGGCGGGCGATGCTTTCATGGCTGGGGATCCGTTCGGGCGGGGGTGGACGAGGACGTGGCAAGCGAGACATTGGTGGTCGCGGACCGTTGCACGCGTTGTTTTTGAAATGGTGCCGATTCGATCACGCCCAACAGGAGCGCGGACATCCGGCCTTCCTCGCGCGCGAGGCGATCGACGATCAGATCGACGGCATGGGTGTCGTAGTATTCGAGCCCGCGGCCCAGCGCATAGGTGAGCAGTTTCTCGGTGAGGCAGCGGTAAAAGTCCGACCGGCGCTCGCGGGTCAGGACGTGCTTGAGCTCGCGCACATCCGCAAAGCTCTCTCCGGTGGCGAGCCGGCCCGCCGCGTCGATCGGCTGCTGCGCCTCGGTGTCACGCCAGCCGCCGAGTGCGTTGAAATTTTCGAACGCCAGTCCCAGCGGATCCATGCGTTCGTGACACGAGCTGCACCGCTTGTCCGCGCGGTGCACCGCGAGCATTTCGCTGAGTTTCGGCTCGCGACCCTTGAATTCCTTGATCGCGTCTTCGAGCGCCGGCACGTCGGCCGGAGGCGGCGGGGTTGGCGTGCCCAGGATGTTCTCCAGGACAAACAAGCCGCGCTTCACCGGCGACGTGCGGGTGGGATTCGAGGTGACTGCGAGCACCGCCGCCTGGGTCAGCACGCCACCGCGCGGACTGTCGGCGGGCAAAGGCACCAGCCGCATGTGCTCGCCCCTCACCTCGGCCACCCCGTAGTGCCCGGCGAGCCGGTCATTCAAAAACGTGTAGTCGCTGGCGATGAGCTCGAGCACGCTGCGATCCTCGCGGATGACGTGGGCGAAATACATCTCGGTCTCGCTCCGCATCAGCTTGCGCAGCGCGCCGTCGAATTCGATCCGGCCCTCGCGGTTGCGGGGCGCGTTGGGGCCGCCGGCGACGCGGGCGTTGATCGGCACGAATTCGATGTCGCGCACCTGCAGCCACTGGCCGGTGAAATTGCGCACGAAGGCCTGGGCCCGCTCATCCTGCAGCATCCGCGCGACCTGCGCCTGCAACTGGCCGCGCAGTTCGCCGCGCTCCGCCAGCCCGATCAATCCGTCGTCCGGCATCGTCGACCAGAAAAAATACGCCAGCCGCGTGGCGAGCGCGAACTCGTCGATCGGGGCAAACGATCCCGCCGCCGCCCGCGGTTCCGGCTGCTCGATTCGAAACAGAAAGCGCGGCGAAGCGAGCACCGCCATCATGGCGCGGCCAATCCCCTCCTCGAACGTGCCCTGCCCGGACGAGTAAACGCGGCGGGCGATGGCCACCAGCGGCGCCACCTTGGCCGCCTCCACCGGCCGGCGAAACGCCCGCGTCGCAAATCGCCGCAACACCTCGCCCGCGTAGCGGTCGCGCGCCGCCGGCTCCTCCGGGGCCGGTCCCGCCGGGAAAAAGCGGGCGTGGTTCTCGGGCGCGATCCAGAACTTGGGATGCAGCGGCCCGCGCACCCGCACGCTCGCGATGCGCACATCCAATCGCGTTGCCCCCGGACCCGGAACGATCCGGGCCGGCGCCGGTGAAGCCGTGTTCCCCGCACCAGCGGGAACCGGCGCCACGGCCACGGTGCCCGCCGCGTCCACTCCCGCGGTCGTGACACCGACGGGCGGCAGCGGCACGACCTCGAAGGAGACGGTGTGCGGACCGGCCGACCAAACGACGTCGTACTCATGCCGCAGCGTCTTGCTTGACTGCCACACAATGTCCTCCACGAAACGCTCCTCGCCATCGACGCGGCAGATGACCTTGCAATGGCCCGGATCGAAATCAAACGAGCCCCGCGCCTCGAGTTCGACCACCAGCCGGTAGGTCTCGCTCTGGTCGACCGTGAACGTGCGCGCCACCTTTGCCGGCACCCGGGCGCTGAGCTGTTCCCCCGAACCCGGCCCGCTTTCGGACCGGAAGTCGCGGCCGGTAGCCACGCGCTCGCGCATGACCCGGGCCACCTTCGGCACGGCGCGGTCGACGATCGTCTCCGCCGCCGCGAGGTACTTTTCCAGCAGCAACGGCGAGAGCGTGAGGACGTCGCCATTGTTGTCGAAGCCGTTGCCGCTGTCATCCGGCGGAAACTCCACCTCGCTGTTGAAATCGAAGCCCATCAGGTCGCGAATCGTGTTGCGATATTCGACCCGGTTGAGCCGGCGCGCGGTGACGTGGCCCGGATCCGGATTCGCCGGGTCGGTGCCGAAGGCCCCGTATTTGATCCAGTTGGACAAACGCTCGATCTCGGCCCCATCCGGCCGCGGGTTGTCCTCGTCGCGCGGCGGCATCAGACCGGCCCGGACGTTTTTCAGCGCCGCCAGCCACAGCTCGCGGCGGCCGAGCACGTCGGCATCGGACGCAAACTCGTCAAAGGCGACCCGCCCCTTGTTCACGCCGGCAGCGTGGCAGTCGAAGCAATACTTGTTGAGCAGCGGCTCGATCGTCCGGTGAAACGCCGCCGCAGCAGCAGCATCCGCCGCCGCGACGTGCGCAATCGCACCGCAAAGCATAAGTACCGCGATCCAAGCCCCAGCCAGCCGGATGCCTTTGGCGGGAGCTGTCGGCGTGGCTTTACGTCCCGATTCCACAAAACCAAGGCGGCGTAAAACCGCGCCGACACCATACCAAGTCGAAACGAGCGTCGAGGTACGAGACCCAAAAGAATTGCGGGGTTTGGCAGCAGGCACGTGGGAGGAGAGACGCGGAGTGGGCGGGGTCGCGACCACCGTGCCCGCTTTCGGAGAAAAATCAATGCGGCGACGGTGCCTCATCGAAATGCGGCCGGGGGCGGGCTTCGTGGGTTCGGTGGAATTGACCTATTTTCCGCAGTTATTTTGGGTCACAGAGGACACGGAGGAGATAAGGGAGTTCACAGAGCGGCCGTTGTAGATTCGGCTGCCCCCTGGAACGTATTCACCTGGCGGGTGAATACCGTTACTCCAACATCGTCATCACATCCCTCTGTGTCCTCACGGTTTGTCTCATTGGCCTCTGTGTCCAACTGCGTTTTTTAGGATTAACGGCCATCGCATTTGTCATCTAATGAATGACAAAGCGCGTCGGACTCGGCGACTTGGGCAAGAGCAGCCTGGTCAAGGTCAGCGCGCACGTGGCGACGCGACCGCGTCGACAAGAAGGCGCTCTACGAGCAGTCTGGCGTTGGCGAATACTGGATCGTCGATCCCGATTCGCGGCTCATCGAAGTGTTTGTGCTGACGGAGGGGACTCACCGCTTGCACGCGCGCGGCATCGGTGCCGAGAAGGTCGGGTCGAAGCTGCTGCCGGGGTTGACCGTGTCATTCGACCAGCTCGAAGAGTGACGTCTGGGAGTGCCGGCAACGACCAATGTCGATTACCAACTCCCGCGCAGGCCACCGACGACCATCCTGGGCGTGCCGACGTTCACCACGCCGTCCGCGCTGCGGCCGGATTCGATCCGGGCGTTGGCCAGGTTTTCTCCGGTCATAAAGATCCAGGTTCCGCCGCTGGCGACCTACACCCCCGGCGGCGGTTCGAACCCTTCCGAGGAAAAATCAATGCGCGGGGAGCGCCGCAACGAAACGCGGTAGGACGAGCCTCGCGGTGGTCGTGGCAGCAAAAATCCTCGGTTTTGAGGCCGCTTTGTCGGATTGCGACCGGCGCCCAGCCACCACAGGCTCACCGGCACCGCGAACCTTTGTCTCCTCTGCGCTCGTTTTGCCCGTTCATGAAATCCCTTGGCCTTCTCCTTCTCCTCGCCCTCCCGCTTCACGCCGAACTCCGCGTGCGCACCGATTTCGAAGGCGGCAACGCCGAGGTGGTGAAGCTCGACCAGTCGAGCCGCACGCTGCGCATCATGCCCGCGCTGCACGAGGGGCGCGGCTGGCCGTGCTGGTGGTTCTTCAAGCTTGAAGGGCTCCTCCCTGGCGACGAGCTCACGCTCGAAGTCCAGGCGCAGACCAAGCCCTTTCGCGACCAGAGCGTCCTGGCGGCCGCGTGGTGCCAGCCGCGGCACGCCTGGGTTTGCCGCGATGGCAAGACCTGGATCCCCACGGCGGCCGGCCAACGTGGCGTCGATAAAGCGATGATCTACCGCATCGAGGCCGGTGCCGGGCCGCTGGGCGTGGCCTGGGGCCCGCCGTTTGTGCCGTCCGAGGCCGACAGAATTCTCGCGCACCTCGCCGCGACTCTGCCGGAGGCCACCCGCTTCGAACTGGCGAAAACGCGCGACGGACGCCCGGTGCCGGGTATTCGCATCGGCCAGACCGACGCGCCGCATCAAGTGTGGGTCGGTGCGCGCCAGCACGCGTGGGAGTCCGGCAGCAGCCATGTGGGCCGCGGCTTCATCACCTGGTACGCAGGCGCCGAGGCAAAGGCGATGCGGGCGAAAACCTGCCTGTATTACATCCCGATCATGGATGTGGACAACGCCGCCCTCGGCGCCGGCGGCAAGGACGCCATCCCGCGGGACCACAACCGTGATTGGGGCGACGATCCGATCTACCCCGAGGTCGCCGCCGCGCAGCGCATGATTCGCAGCATTCACCAAGCGCGCGGACTCGATGTCTTCATCGATCTGCACAATCCGGGCAGCACGGATCCGTTCTTCTTCTTCGGTCCTTTCGGCTTTGAGCACATGACCGGCATCCCGCGACGCAATTACCAGCGCTGGATCGAACTCGCCGCCGCCAGCATCGTCGAGCCCATCAAGGTGGCACCGCAGTACCGCTTCGCAACCTATGTGAAGACCGAGGAGGAACGCGGCCGCATGAGCAGCGGCTGGGTGCGGGCCAACACCGGCCCCGCCACGATTTCGGTGACGCTCGAAACCGCGTGGAACAATCCCCTCATGTCCGAGGAAGGCTACGGCAAGGTGGGCGCCGGCCTCGGCCGTGCCCTGATGGCCTACCTGGCCACGAATCCACGGCGGGACTGACGCTACAGATCGGGGATCCAGGGGGGCATCCAGGGGGTCAGGCCTAAACTTGCAACAACTCCGCCCGGCATGTTTCCCACGTTGCACGTTTCGGCCTGACCCCATCGCCCGTCCTGCAGCCTCTTGGCGTCGAAAGAAGTTCGCGACTTTGGAAAGTCGTGCGGCAAGATTGCCCGCCGCCAAATTTTTCCTGTGCGATTTTCCGACCGGCGGCCATTGGTAGATGCACATGATTGCCGCCCCTTCTTCGTCCCGCGCTGGCGGGACTCCGCAGGACACAGCAATGCCGCCAAATGACGCCGAGCTCCTCCGGCGCTTCGCCGCAAAGCGGGACGAAGCGGCGTTTGCCGAACTGGTGAACCGCTACCTCAATCTCGTCTACTTTGCCGCGCTGCGGCAGGTCGGTGGCGACGCGCATCGCGCGGAGGACGTGGCGCAAAACGTGTTCACGCTTCTCGCGCGCAAGGCGTCGTCGCTCCTGCGGCACCAGGCGCTCGCCGGCTGGTTGCACACGACCACACGCTTCGCCGCGAGCGAGGCGATGCGCGCCGAACGCCGCCGCTTGGTTCGCGAACAGGAGGCCTACGCCATGCATGCAACGTCGGGCGATTCCGGGAACGACACCGAATGGGACCGCCTCCGCCCGGTCATCGACGAGGCGCTGGCCGAGCTCGGTGACGCAGACCGCGAGGCCGTGCTGCTGCGCTTCTTTGCCGATCAGCCGCTCGCCGCCGTCGGCGCGAAACTGCAGATTTCGAATAACGCCGCGCGCATGCGGATCGATCGGGCGCTCGACAAACTCCACGCGCTGCTCGCGAAACGCGGCGTCACGTCGACCGCCGCGGCACTCTCAGCCATCTTGGCAACGCACGCGGGCGCCATGGCCCCGGCCGGATTGGCGCGGAACGTGGCGAGCAGCGCGCTCGCCAGCCTGCCGGCCGGCGTTGCCGCCGGGGCGTGGTCGATCGCGATCGCGGGCAAGAAGCTTGCGACCGGCGTGGCCGCCGCGGCGCTAATGGTGACGACTGGCGTGTGGGTCTACGAGACGCGGGAGGCGCGGGCGGCGGAAGCGATGCAGGCGAAAACACGGAGCGAAGTCTACGCGCTGGCCCTGCGGGTCGACCGGGCCGAACGTGAGGCGCGCGCCGCAATAAACCGATCCACCACGCCGCGGAGCGCAGCATCCGCCGATGCTCCAGCGGCGGCGCCGGTCGAGGAGGAAGTGCGCGGCCCGTTCGGTCCGGAGCCGCCGGGCTCGCGCGCGCGCGGACGGGCGTTGATGGAGGCTTTCCCGGAAATCCGGCGCATGTTGGTTGGAGAAAAGCGGGACTATTTCGGCGCCCACTACGAGAAGTTGTATGGGGAACTCGGACTCACCGCCGCCCAGACCGAGGCGTTCGAGATGACCATGATGGCTGGCGTCTCGAGCACCTACGGCGCGATGAACAAGTCCGAGACCGTGACCCTCGACGCCGCGCCACGGCTCCCACCGGGCGAGAAGGACCGCCGGTTGCGCGAACTGCTGGGTGAGCGGGGCTATCAGCGCTTCGAGGAGTTTCAGCGTTCGCCCCGCGACAACCGCGTCACCCAGCTCGGCAGCATGCTGTATTTCACGGACACACCGCTCACGGCGGAACAAGCCGCGCAAGTGCAGCACGTCTTGACCGAGTGCAACCGCGCCGGTTTCGATCGGCTGCCAGCGGAATACTGGGCCGACGCGGTGGCGCGGGCGCAGGTGTTTCTGTCACCGCCACAAGTCGCCGCACTGCGGCGCCTGCAGGCTGCGGACGAGTTCAACTACGCGCGCGCCCAGAACCAGAAACTGCGCGCCCCGGCCGTGGTAGATTCGGCAAAATGACATGAGCATCCCTCTTACTCCGATCATTCTCGCCGCCCTGTCCGGCTTGGTCGCAGTCGCGGCCGTCAGTACCGCCCGTCGGACGCAGGCCGCGCGAGCGAATCACGCTGCGCTGATCACCCGGCGAGCCGAACTCGCGGCGAAACTCCGCCACTGGGAGTCGGAGTTGGCGGCACCCACACAGGGCCGCCTTCCTCCGACGACCGTGGTGGAGGTGCCGGCATCGTCGCAGCTCCCACCATCGGTGCCGGCCGCCGCCAGCACTGCCGCGGGAGAGCCCGCAGCAGCCGCGACGCGCGCGGCATCTTCATTTCTGGAATGGATGGAGGATCCGAAGGTGCAGGTGTTGTGGTTTGCCAAGGAGCGCGCAGAACTCGCGCCCAGTTACGGGCCGTTCTTCCGGCGGCGCGGCTTGTCACCAGAGCAAATCGAAAAGCTGTCCGACCTTATCGTGCAGTGGCGCGCCCATTCTCACGACATGTCGGAAATCAACCGGCAGAAGGGCATTGGGTTCAACGATCCCGCACTCGTGGCGCAACGCGAGCGCGGGGAGGCGGAATTCAAGGCTGGCGTGACTGCTTTCTTGGGCGCGGATGGCTACGCGGCGTTGCGCGACTACGCGCGGGCGCTGGAGATTCGCACCTTCGTCAGCCGGTTTGCCGGCGTCGCGGCAGTCGCGGGACCGCCGGTCAATGGCGAGCAGGCCGAAGTTCTGGTGCAACTGCTCGCCAACTCGTGTCCTGGCTACGGGATGGGCGGACCGGCGAACCTGAATCGCATCGATTGGAACTCGGCCGATCCGCAACTCACAGGAATCCTCTCGGCCGGGCAGGCGAAATTGCTGCGCACGGATCCCGTCGGCGGTGCCGGCTCGTTGAGGCGCGCGCAACTGAGCCAGGCGGTATTCCGAGCCAGGGCCGAATTGAAGGCCGCAGGAAGGCTGCCCGAAAACTAGGCCTGGAAAACTAGACCACGGCGGTCGCGATTGGCGGCCCCGAGCGAGGCGGTAGCAAACGCGCCCGACTCTGCGGCTCTCGCGCGCCAAGTCGTCGCCGCAGACCAATCACGGCCCTGTGACCGTTGACGCCGCCTGGTGGACCCAGGAGCTGGAAAGACAGGCGGAGCAAGCTCTGTGAACGGGAGGCCGGAACGTGCGGCCGGAAGGGGTGATGGGTTGCCATTCGCTAACAACGGCCCGACCCCATTGGACCGGCGGCCCGTGACGCCGGTAAACGAACGGCGGGCACCGGATGTGGCGAAGATGTCGTGCCGTAGATTGCCGCGGTTGATCACGTGATACCGGGCGCCGGGAAACTGAATACGCAGTCGTCGAGCCATCGCGGCAGGTCGGCGCGCCCGAGGTCAGGACGCTTTCTCAACCGGCAGGAAGTGGCCCCGCTGCGACCAACTTCTTCTTCCTTGAATCGACTGCGAGACCGAGCTCCTCCAACGTCCGATCTCCCAAGCTGCCGGCGCGAGATGTTCATGCGGTGGTTTTGATTGGGATGAGTGAATTGAGGTAGACTTCGAGATGCGTGTAGCCATCGCCCGCGGCCGCGCGGGCGCCGTCAGCCGGGTCCAGAGGATTCAGCCCGTGGGCGCGTTCCCAATCGTCGGGCATGCCGTCGTGATCGGTGTCGACGGGCGCGATAAGCGACCGCAGCTCCGGCCAGCCGCCGACGTCCTTTTGCGAATCGATGATGCCCTTGCCGCCCCCTTGATAGGTCGCGCCGAACTTCGCCGTGCCCGTGCGGATTTCCTCGACGATGCGCCGATCGACCGCATCCCGTTCCCGCGAGCAACCCGCCCGGGCCAGAACCAGTTCGTAGGCAACCTCGGCCGGTTGCGTTTGCACCGGAGCCACGAGGTAGGGGTGATTGACGCGCAGCGTGGCTTCGGTCGCCTCGCCATCGGGCGCGAAATCGATGCCGCCCTTCCAGTTGTCGGCGGAAACGGCCGGAAAGCCCCACACGTAATTGCCCGTCGCATACATCCGGCCCCGCGGGTCCTTCTGCAGGAAGATGCGATGGCGGACATTTGGGGAGGTGGCCGGGCCCGCTTTGTAGTAATTGTTGATCCAGTTTCTCGGCCACATTTCCCCGCCGTAGGCGCTGTTGAAGCCCCAGTTGTAGATCACGTTGTTGCGGTAGTCCATCAGGCCGGAATCGCGATTGCCCGAGGCGCGCGGGTTGCGGCTGGTATGGTGCGCGAGGAGGTTGTGGTGCCAGGAGCCCCCGGGCCCGCCCCAGAGCCCGCCGTAGCCGTGATTCCCCTTCTTGTGCAGCGAGTGGTAAAGACTCTCCGTGATCATGCACCACTGGACGGTGAGATTCGACGCCTTGTTGATCGAAAACGTCTCGTCCACCCCCCAGCTCACGGAACAGTGATCGACGATGATGTGATCGCCCTGGCCGCCGAAGCCATCCTGCTCCTTGCCCATTTCATCGCCGGGTCGGAAGCGCAGGTAGCGGATGATCAGGTGCTGGGTGTCGAAGTTTACCTGGTAGTTCTTGACGCAAATCCCGTCCCCCGGCGCGGTCTGACCGGCAATCGTGAGATAAGGGTTCCGGATCTTCAGCTCCGACTCGAGGGCAATGGTGCCCGAGACGCGAAACACCACGATCCGCGGTCCCTCCGCCAGGCAGGCCGCGCGGAAACTGCCCGGACCACGGTCGTTGAGATTCGTCACCTCGATCACCTTGCCCCCGCGGCCACCGAGGGCGTACTTGCCGAAGCCTTCCGCCCCGGGAAACGCCGGGGCGCGATCGGGGCGCACGTTGGTCAACGTCACCGTCCGCGCCTTCTCATCTTGGTTCAAGTCGCCGCGCCAGCCCGCGGGCAAGATCACCCGCTCGAACCGGCCCGCGAGCGCCTCGACCCCGGGTCCAAAAAAGGAGTAGCTCGAGTTCTCATGCGGCTGGACGCGTCCCGTGAAGCGCACTTCCAACGCGCCGGACAAGCGCCACTGGCCGGAATTGATCTGGTGCAACACCGCCCGATCATCGACCTCGAAAACCATCCGGTCACCGCGCACCTGCGCAAATGAGGGATTGCCCGCCGGACCATGCGCCAGCTCCGTGCCCGGCGCCACACTCCCGGCGAGGGCGCAACACAGAACGCTCACGCCGAACGGAAACACACGCCTCAGTTTCATGCGCGCAGTATGCGAGAACAACCAGCTCGTGCACTACGCAGGGCTTGACCGTTCGTGCGCAGCGATTGCCGCCCCCCCCCGGACTTCCAACGGACGGCGAAGATTCGGGGCCAGAGCACCTCACACCGCCGGAGGCTTGGGCGCCGGCCGGAAAAGACAATCCGGCCGCGCAAGGCAATCCTTGCCGCGCCAATCGGCATTCGTCATTAGGCAGTTCTCCCTCTTCATGCCCACCACTGTCTTCACCATCGCCAATCAAAAAGGCGGCGTCGGCAAAACCACCACCGCCGTCAATCTTGCGGCGGCCCTGGCCGAGAAAAAAGTCCACACGCTCCTGGTCGATCTTGATCCGCAGGCCAACGCCACCAGCGCCGTCGGGGTCGAGAAACTGGCCGGGCGGAGCCTCTACGGCCCGCTGCACGGTGACGGCTCGGCCTTCGACATGATCACGCCGACCGCGTACGAGCACCTGGCACTCATCCCCAGCGAAGAGGACCTCGCCGCCGCGGAAATCGAGCTCGCCCAGATGGACAATTACCTGATGAAGCTGCACGGCATCCTCGAGCCCGTGCGCAAGTCCAACGGCTACCGCGCGATCATCATCGATTGTCCGCCGGCCCTGGGCCTGCTTTCGATGAACGGCCTTGCCGCAGCCGACTTCCTCTTCATCACGCTGCAGTGCGAGTACCTGGCGCTCGAAGGGCTCGGCCAGATCCTCCGCAATGTCGAACGCCTGAAGACCGCCCACATCAACGACAACCTCCAGCTCGGCGGCGTCGTGATGACGATGTTCGACTCGCGCACCAACCTCGCGAAGCAAGTCGTCGACGAGGTGAAACAGCACCTGCCGGACAAGATTTTCCGCACCGTGATTCCGCGGACCGTCCGCCTCAGCGAAGCGCCAAGCTTCGGCAAGCCCATCTTTGCCTATGATCCACACGGCCAGGGGGCGACCGCGTACCGCGCGCTGGCCGGGGAAGTGATCGAACGGTTCGGGCTGAAGGCGTAGTGATGAGGAGCGAGTCGTTGTTATACACGACGCCATAATTCTTTGCGGATCCTGGAGGGCCGAGCTCCGTCGAGGCCGCTTCGTGCCGACGACATTTCGGCCTCGACGGAGCTCGGCCCTCCGTGGCATGCGCAAGATTCAAAGTCGCCAAGGTTAGCGAGCACTTCACTTATCCGCAGTGGATCGTGCCGCGGGCAGGCCCGTCGAGGGGAGCGACTGCAATTCCTCTCCTTGCACCTGCTCGCTACCCGCTACTCACTCCTCGCTACTTTGGCCAGACCCATGCTCTCCCCGCTGAACAAATACCGCCACGCGTTTCTCGTCGGGCTGCAGAGCAATCTCGTCTACCGTTGGAACTTCGCGGTGCGCGGGTTCTTTTCGCTGTTCCACCTCGCCGTGGTGTTCATCCTGTGGGGCGCCGCGTTTGCCGGCTCGGACAAGATCGGCGGCTTTGATCTGCGGCAGACCCTGACGTATTTCGTCACGCTGCTCGTGCTCCAGTTTTTCATCAGCGCCTTCAACGAGGATTACCAGATCAGCGAGGAAATCCGCAACGGACTCATCAACCAGTTCCTGCTCAAGCCGATTAACTACTTCGGGTATCGTTTCAGCATCTTCGTCGCGGCGCGCCTGGTTTCAGGCACGCTGATCCTGCTGCCGCTGCTCGTCGCGATGCCCGTGTTGAAGGACTACCTCACGTTTCCGACCGAGGGCTGGCGGCTGGCCATCGGCGTGCCGGCGCTCGCCTTGTCGGCCCTCATCCAGTTCAGCATCGCCTACTGCTTCGGCATGCTGACGTTCTGGTTCCTGGAGATTCAGGGCTTCGTCATCCTTTCCATGGCGGTGGAGTCCGTGCTCGGCGGACAGGTTTTCCCGCTCGATCTGCTGCCGGACTGGATCTTCCGCATCGCGCAGTTCCTGCCGTTTTATTACCAGATGTATTTCCCCGGGGCGATTCTCACCGGCCGGATTGAGCTGCCGCTGGCACTGCAGGGTCTCGCGATCCAGGTCTGCTGGGTAGTGGCACTGCTCGGGCTCAACCACCTGCTCTGGATCCGCGGCCTCCGCCGGCACACCGCCGTCGGCGGGTGAGTTTTCCAAAGTTTGGCGAATCCATGCTCCACTACCTGAGAATCTGGCTCGCCACCGCCCGGTATTCCATCGTGCGGACGCTGATGTTTCGCGGCGACTTCTTCGTCTGGTCGCTGGTGGAGTTTTTCTGGATGGGCGTGAATCTGCTGCTGATCTCGGTGCTCTACCGGCACACGAGTTCAGTCGCCGGCTGGAGCAAATACGAGATGATGCTGCTCGTTGGCACCTCGATGCTCATCCAGCGATTCCTGATGGGATTTTTCTGGAGCAGCATTTTCGAGATGGGGCGCAACGTCCGCACCGGGAATTTCGACTTCTTTCTCGCCCAGCCGGGTAACGTTATGTTCATGGCGACCACCCGAAAACTCGATCCCGACGGGCTGATCAACTCGTTCGTGGCCGGGGGCGTTGTCATTTACTCGGCGAACCAGCTCGGGCTCCAGCCGGGCGTGATCGACATCGCGCTCTACCTGTTTCTGGTGTTCTGCGGGCTCGTGATTCACTACAGCATCCTGGTGCTCTCGATCTCGCTCGTGTTCTGGCTCAACAGCGCCCAGGGCGTGGAGGGCAGCTACTTCACGCTGATGGAGTTTTCCCGACTGCCGCGGGAGGCCTTCAAGGGCGTTAGCAGCATGCTCTTCGTCTGGCTGCTGCCGGTGGTCGTCGTCAGCAACGCGCCGGCGCGCACGCTCCTGCGCGGTTTTGACTGGCGCTGGACGGCCTGGCTCTTCGGGCTGGCCGTGGTCTGGTTTGCGCTCGCCGTCTGGGTGTTCCACCGCGGGCTGCGCCGCTATGCGAGCGCGTCGTCCTAGGTTTTTGCTGCGCAAAAACCTGACCTGAAATTTCGCCGTGTCCGATCCATCCCCTACTCCCCTTGAAGTCCTGCAACGGCGGCTGGCGTACCCGTTCCGCGATCTGGCTCTGCTCGAATGCGCGCTCACCCACCCATCGCTGCTCCAGGATCAGCCGGAGCTGGCCGACAGCAACCAGCGGCTCGAGTTTCTCGGCGACGCCGTGCTCCAGCTGGTCCTGACCGAGGCGCTTTTCGCGCTGTTTCCGTCCGACCGCGAGGGCGGGCTGACCAAACGTCGGGCGGCGCTCGCCAACGGGACGTTCCTCACCCGCCTCGCCCGCGAGATCGGCCTCGACGCGTGCCTGCGCCTCGGCGCCAGCGAGGAATCGACTGGCGGCCGTTCGCGGGCCTCGGCCCTCGAGGACGCGTTTGAGGCCCTGATCGGCGCCCTCTACCTGGATGGCGAACTCGCGACGGCGCGGCGCGTGGTCCTCGGAATTTATGGCGACCTGGGCGCACGGCTCGCATCGGTCGCCGACATCGAGAATCCGAAGGGCCGGCTGCAGGAGTTGGTGCAGCCCATCCATGGCAACAACGCGGTCCGCTACGAGGTGCAGCGGATCGACGGGGAGGATCATGCCCGCGAATACGAAGTGGCGGTCTATCTGCTCGATCGCCTGCTTGGGTCGGGCCGCGGCAGTTCGAAGAAGCTGGCCGAGGAGGCCGCCGCTCGCGTTGCGCTCGCCGCCTGGACGGTCGCACCCGCACGCGGCGCGGACTGATGGGTCACCGACACTCCGTCCTTCCTGCATGTCCGTCCCCGTCACGCTCACCCGCCACAAGCTTACCGGCGTGTGCCCGCCCGCCCGGGCCGCGGTCTTCGCCGAGCTCTGCCGGGCGCATCCGGCGCCGGCCTGGCTCGTCGTGGCCGAAGATCTGCGGACGGCCGAGCACCTCGCCGAGGACGTCGCGTTTTTCCACGCCGCGTCCGGCAACCCTCGACCGCACCAAACACTGGTGTTTCCGGAATCGATGCCGGACACCCGCGACATGCGCGAGGCGTTCGCCGCCTCCAGCGACCGGCTCACCGTCCTGTCCCGCCTGCGCGCCATCCGGGGACTGGGCCGGACGCCCGACACCGTCGTCGTGGTGACGACCCCCGCGGCCCTGCTCCAACCCGTGCCGGCGTTGGAGGAATTTGCGATCCGCGAGCTGACGCTCGCGCGCGGTCAGGTCCAGTCGTTCCAAGGCCTGCTCGAGCAACTGCAAAAGCTCGACTACGACTCCGAGGCGGTCTGCGAGGCGCCCGGCCATTACGCGATCCGCGGCGGGATCATCGATGTTTACCCGGTCACGGCCGGCACACCGTACCGCCTGGACTTCTTCGGTGATGAACTGGAGGAGATCCGCGAATTCGATCCCGTCACCCAGCGTTCGGGCGCGAGCGTCGCGAGCATCTCGCTGGCAGCGTCCCCGCGCGTGAAACTCGATCCGTCGAAAACCGGCCTGGCGGACTACCTTTCGCCGGGCACGCACCTGCTCTTCCTCGAGCCGGCGTCACTCGAGGAGGAGTTCAGCGCGTTCGCCCGCGAGGGCACGGACGGGCTCACGCCGTTGCTCCAAAAATGCGCGGCGGCCTTCGGTGTGAGCGATATCGACGAAGCCAGCGGGCTTTTCGATGGCGTCGCCGATGAGACGACCTGGGACAGCGAAAGCCTCGCCCACCACCGGCGCACGCCGGACGAGTCGCTGGTGGCCCACGAGCGGTTGCAGGTCGAGGAGGACGCCCGGCACGGATTTCTGCGGCAAGTCGCCGCGTGGCGGGAAGCTGGATACGAGGTGGCCTTCGTCGTCGCCAAGGAAGGCGAGGAGCAGCGCGCGCAGGAGATCCTCGCCGGAGACGCGGGCCTGCAGGGAATCAAACCGGACTGGCTCCGCGGCTCGCTGAACGAAGGCTTTCGCATCACGTTCCGCGCCGGGGCGGAATTGAGCTGGAAGGGAAAGGGCTCCCCGCACCCCGGCACACGAAAGCGCGGTGAGGACAACGCGCCATCAGCGCGGGCCGCCGGCCTCGTGGTCGTCACCGAGACCGAGATTTTCGGCCGGCAGCGCCAGCGCCGATCGGTCCTGAACCCGCGCGCGATCGCGCAGCGCGCCCAGATCGACCAGCTGCTCGATTTTTCGGAACTGGTGGAGGGCGATTTCGTCGTCCACCTCCAGCATGGCATCGCCCACTACCGCGGACTCACCAAGCTCGACACCGCCCAGGGCATCCGGGAGGTGATTTCACTCGAGTTCGACGACCATGTCACCCTGCACGTGCCCCTGCAGGAGTCGCACCTGGTCAGCCGCTACGTCGGCCTGAGCAAGAGCAAACCGCAGCTCGGCAAGATCGGTTCCGGTCGCTGGGAAAAGGCGCGGCAGGCCGCGGAGCGCGCGACCATCGATCTCGCGGCCGAGCTGCTGCGGATCCACGCCGCGCGTGAAGCGCAGCCTGGGCACGCGTTTCCCGGCGACACAACCTGGCAGAAGGAATTCGAGGCCTCGTTTCCATTTACGGAAACGGGCGACCAGCTGCGGGCGATTCGGGAAACGAAGGCCGACATGGAGCGAACGCGGCCGATGGACCGGCTGATCTGCGGCGACGTCGGTTTCGGCAAGACCGAGGTCGCGATCCGCGCGGCCTTCAAGTCCGTGCAGGATGGCCGGCAGGTGGCGCTCCTCGTGCCGACCACGGTGCTCGCGCAGCAACACCTCAACACGTTTCGCGAACGCATGGCCGGTTATCCCGTCGCGGTCGAGATGCTCAGCCGGTTTCGGTCCCGTGCCGAACAGAAGAAAATCCTCGCGGCAACCCTGGCGGGCCAGGTCGACATCCTGATCGGCACCCACCGCCTGCTGCAGCAGGATGTGCGGTTCAAGGAGCTCGGGCTCGTCGTGATCGACGAGGAGCAGCGCTTCGGCGTGAAGCACAAGGAGGTGTTCAAGCGGATGCGCGAGACCGTGGACGTGCTCTCGATGAGCGCGACGCCGATTCCGCGCACGCTCTACATGGCCCTGACCGGGGCGCGCGATCTGAGCGTGATCGAGACCGCGCCGACGAACCGCCACCCGATCCAGACCATCGTGAGAACCTACGAGGAAAAGATCGTCGTCGACGCGGTGCGGCACGAGATTCGCCGCGGCGGACAGGTGTTTTACCTGCACAACCGCGTGCAGACGATCGATCTGGTCGCGGCCCGCCTGCGCCAGCTGCTGCCGGAACTGGCCATCGGCATCGGCCACGGCCAGATGCACGCCGACGACCTCGAGCGCGTGATGACCGAATTCGTCGCGGGCCGGCACCAGGTGCTCGTCTGCACGACGATTATCGAGAGCGGGCTGGATATCCCCAACTGCAATACGATCATCATCGAGGGCGCAGACCGGTTCGGACTGTCGCAACTCTATCAACTCCGCGGCCGGGTCGGCCGGTTCAAGCATCAGGCCTACGCCTATCTCCTGCTCCACCGCCACACCCGATTGCTCGAGGTGGCGCGGCAGCGTCTCACGGCGATGCGCCAGCACACCCAGCTCGGAGCGGGATTTCGGATTGCGATGCGCGACCTCGAACTGCGCGGCGCGGGCAATCTGCTCGGTTCGGAGCAGAGCGGACATATCGTCGGCGTCGGATTCGAGCTCTACTGCCAGCTCCTCCGGCAATCGGTCGCACGGTTGAAGGGCGACAAGGTCGCCGCGGCGATTCGCGCCAACGTGAAGCTGGATTTCGTTTTTGTGGGTGAGGCCCCCCCGCCCGATCGCGGTCCTGGCGGCGACGCCAGCCGATCCACGCGCGGCCGGCATGTCGACGGCTATACCGCCCTCAAGGACGCCGAAGATGAGCAGGCGGTCGAGGTGCCCAGGATCCAGGCGCGAATCCCCGCCACGTTTCTCGCCGAAACCAGGCTCCGCATCGATTTTTACCGCAAGCTCGCGCTGTCCGACACCGTGCCCGCGCTCAATCAGATCGAAGTCGATCTCCGGGATCGTTTCGGCAAGTTCGGCGACGAGGTGCGGGCGCTTCTCCTAGTCACCGAGATCCGAATCCGGGCGGAACAAAAGGGAATCGTTTCCGTCGAAACCGAATCCAGCCGGTTAAAGTGTCTGCGCCACAGCGGCCGACGCGATGACTGGGTGCAGGTCGGTACCCGGTTTCCAAGGTTGACCACCCCGAAACCCCTCCTACGGTTGAGGGAAATCATCTCATTTCTGAACAATCTGCCGAATCCATGACGTTCCGCTGCCTCGTTTCCCTTCTGCTTGCCGGTGCCACCGGCGCTGCGGTTCTTGCGCAGCCTGCATTCGGCCCCTCCGCCCCTTCCCCGACCCCGACGGACAGCCTCAATCTTCGGTTTGCCAATGGGATCGTCGCGGTGGCCGAGGACAAGATTATCACCGTCGCCGACGTCACCCGTGAGATCGGACCGCTGGTGCAGCAACTCAAGGTCGAGGCGAAGAGCCAGAAGGAGTTCGACGAACGCTTGGAGTCACTTCAAGATAGTGTCATTCAGGATCTTATAGACCGAGTTCTGATCATCAAAGAGTTCAAGAAAGACGAGAAAAAGCACATCCCGGGTAGCTATGTTGAAAACGCGATCGCCGATCGTCTGTCGGAACAGTTCGACAATGACCGATCCAAGTTTCTCGCCTACCTGCGAGCCCGCGGCACGACGATTCGGGAATACCGCCGGGAAGTCGAAGAGGACATCATTTTCCACTACATGCAGGGCCAGCAACGGAAGTCGCAGAGCGTTGTGAGCCCGGTGCGAATCGAGACGTTTTACAACGAGAACAAGGATCGGTTTTACCGCGAGGACGAGGTGCATCTCCGGCTCATCCAGTTGACGCGCAATGAAGGCGAGACCGACCCCATGTTGACGGAGCAGGCGGGCAAAATCCTCGCGCGGCACAAGGCAGGGGAAAAATTCGAGGAATTGGCCAAGGAGTTCAGCCGGGATGCGCGCCGGGCAAAAGGAGGCGACTGGGGCACCTTGAAACGATCCGATTTTCGCAAGGAGTTCAGCGAGGTCGCGTTCAACCTCAAAGCCGGCGAGGCGTCGACTCCGCTGTTGTTGCCCGAAGGATGCTTCATTCTCTACGCCGAGGACCGCAAGTTCGCCGGAATTCAACCGATAAACGAGGTGCGCGACCAGATTGAGCGGATGCTCATCCAGCAGATGTCACGGGCCGGTCAAGAGCGCTGGCTGGAACGTCTGCGCCGCAACGGCTACATCAAACACTACTGATCGCCTGTGGCGAAAAGCGCTCCCGCCGAAGCCGGTCCGACACGATTATCGAGGGCTCGAAACATCGCCCTGAGTCTGCCATTCACGCCGGTGGCTGTGAATCGGGGCCCTTCACTTTACTCCGTCGCCAAGCACCCCCGGGCGCTGCCCCGGGCACGGAAAAAATCGGCTCTTTGAATCGGTGGACGGTGCCGGCTTTAAGCCAGTTCCACCTGGGTCTCGCCCTCTGAAAATTGGACCGGCCGCAGGCACCCACATGCACCGCGGCCGGTATTTATCGGGGTAACATTCTTTTCTCCACCTACCTTTCGTCTGCGTAAACGCGGGCGAGTTGCGGGTGGAAAAACGTTTTGGTACGACTACCCTAGCGATTCACTTTCGGTTCGACTACGCATCGATTGCCAAGATTCACGCAGCGATTGGCAGGTTGCTTCGCTTGTAACGACGTATTGTCGCGAATGGCATCATAGTCCTGCGGGTTGTGCGGAGGTTGCAGAGTGCTGCGCAATGCTTGGCGAGAGATGTTTCGTCGCGGAAGGCGCACAAATTTCGTCGCGCATATTCGTATTTTATTGTTCGTTACGTTGGCTATTGAGTTTTCGGCGCCCTCCCGTTGTCGACGATGATTTCTGTAAAGACTGGAAGGCGAAAATGGAAGAGGTGAACGCGGAAGCGTCACTCCGAGCCTGGCATGCTGGCGCCCCAAAATGATCGCCGCGAGCACCGCTGCCACGGTCGACAAGCGGAACCGTGAAAGCTGCGCGTCCCGCGCCACGGCCCGCAATGACAAGAAATGCGGCATCGTCGCCAAGATGCGGAGAGCCTCGGCGTGTCGGATCACCCATAGTGGCGCCACAGGCCCACACCTGTGCGCGCCTGCCATACTTATTAAACAACATCCGTCTATTATCATGAAGATCCCCCAATCCATCATCGTCGCAATTCTAGCCACGGCCGCCCTCACTGTCCGCGGCGCGGACGCCAAGACCAACTGGGGCGAGCATTGCTCCAAATGCCACGGAGACGACGGCCAGGGCAATACAAAGCAAGGCAAGAAACTCAGCATCGCCAGTCTGACGGACTCCAAGGTGCAGGCCAAGTTCACCGACGAACAGGCATTTAAATCGATGAAAGAAGGCGTCAAAGACGACAAGGGCAAGACCCGCATGAAACCGGCCGAGGGGTTGTCCGACGCTGAGATGAAGGCGCTGGTGCCATTCGTCCGCGCCCTGAAGAAGTAAGGGGCCGGGCCAACACTCACCCCACACCCCCCGAAGGCCATGGAAACCCAAAACCGGCCACCTCCGGGAAACAACCGCTCCAGAACAAACGTTCTCCTAGGAGGACTCTCAGTGGTCTTCCTAGGCTTGGCTGGGCTGTTTCTTGCCGACCTTTGGGGCCAGCCTGCCGCGCGGCGCAAGATCCCGCTGGTTGCTCCTGCGTTCCTGGAAACCAAACCCTGGCGTCAGGCATACCCTGATCTTCTGAAGGCCAAGGAGGACATGTCGGATTTTGACTGCTACAGCTGCCACGAGCGCAACAAACCGCTGCCGTTGCACCTGGACCAGAAGCAGAACGTCATCATCCCCAAAGAACACGAGAACATCAAGATGGGCCACGGCTCGCACAACCGTAACAACCTGTGCTACAATTGCCACAATGAGGCCAACCTGCTGACGCTTGCGGTCCGCGATGGCCGCGACTTGAAGTTTGTCGATAGTGTCCAGTTATGTGGCAGCTGCCACGGCCCGACCTACCGAGACTGGGAGGCCGGAGCGCACGGTCGCACCAGCGGCTACTGGGACCGCAGCAAAGGGCAGTTCCAACAACTGATCTGCGTCAACTGCCACAACCCGCATTCGCCAGGCATCCCGACCCGCGAGCCGGCACCAGGCCCCCACTCCCTGCACGAAGCGGTGCAACCGACGCCTCGACCCACCCACTGACATGCCAACCACGCCCCACCCTGTTGCGCCGGACCGCACGTCCGACGCCGCGATGACGCGACGCACTTTTCTCCGATCCACCGCTGCCTTCACGGGGCTGACCGCGTTGGCGGCCAGCCTTTCGCCACTGCGCGAGTTGAGCGATTTTACCTCAGTCGATCAGTTCCTGCAAAAATACTACAAAGAACTGACCCCGGCCGACATGGCGAAAGTGCTCAAACGCATCGAGGGCGAAGTGCAACGCCAGTATGGCATCCGGCCGCACGTGCGGGACCTAAGACCGATGGATGGCGTCGAGTTCGTGTACGCCCTCAATCTCACGCGCTGCATCGGATGCCGGAAATGTGTACATGCCTGTGTCGCCGAGAACAACCAGTCCCGCAATCCTGAGATTCAGTATATCCGCGTGCTTCGGCTGCCACACGGCTCGCTCGACCTCGAGAAAGCCGAGCACAACTACGACACGAAAGCCGTACCGGAAAAGGGTTTCTTCTATATGCCGGTGCAATGCCAGCAATGTAAGAATCCACCTTGCGTGAAGGTCTGTCCGGTAAATGCCACGTGGCAGGAGTCGGACGGCATCACCGTGATTGACTACGATTGGTGCATCGGCTGCCGCTACTGCGAGGCCGCCTGCCCCTATTTCGCCCGGCGTTTCAACTTCGCCAAGCCTGAAATCCCGAAGGAGCGGCTCAACCCGCAGATGGCCTATCTCGGCAATCGCCCGCGCAAGCAGGGCGTGATGGAGAAATGCCATTTTTGCATCCAGCGCACGCGCGACGGCCGCTATCCCGCATGTCTCGAGGTGTGCCCGGTCGGCGCGCGTAAGTTCGGCAACATCCTCGATCCCGAGAGCGAGGTTTCCTATATTCTGCGGGAAAAACGGGTCTTCATTCAGTTAAAGGAAGAATTGGGAACGTCCCCGCGGTTCTTCTACTATTTCGACAAATGATCTCGGCCACTCGCAATTACCTCTACTTCCTCTGGCGGTGCGCCCGCATCGCCTTTGTGGGCGACTGGCGCTATTACGCCTGGATGGGGGCCCTCACGTTGATCACGCTGCTCGGTCTCAACGCCTATTGCAAGCAGCTGGTCCACGGCCTCGCGGTCACCGGCATGAGCGATGAAGTTTCATGGGGCGTGTACATTGCCAACTTCACTTTTCTCGTCGGCGTGGCAGCGGCCGCGGTCATGATGGTCATTCCAGTATACATTTACGACAACGAGGAACTGCATGATCTCGTGATCTTCGGCGAGCTGCTCGCCGTCGCTGCAATCATCATGTGCCTGGCCTTCGTCACTGTCGACCTTGGCCGCCCCGATCGTTTCTGGCACCTGATTCCCGGCATCGGCCAGATGAACTTTCCGGCTTCAATGCTGAGCTGGGACGTGATCGTGTTAAACGGGTATTTGTTGTTAAATGTGCACATCTGCGGCTACCTGCTCTATTGCCGCTACCAGAAAAAGCGCCCGTCGAAGTGGTTCTATATTCCGTTTGTCTTCATCGCCATCGTCTGGGCGATTTCCATTCACACCGTCACCGCGTTTCTCTATGTCGGACTCGGCGGACGCCCATTCTGGAATTCCGCGATTGTCGGCCCGCGGTTTCTCGCCTCGGCCTTCACCGCCGGACCGGCACTCATCATCCTGGCGCTCCAGGTGGTTCGCCGGGTGACCGCCACCGCTCCGGCCCCTCAGTTTGCACGGCCGCGACCGGTTGCAGCGGCGTCTGGTTTGACCTCCCGACGGGATGCCATACTCGAGGACTTGGAGTTGCTCGCCCATCATCTGCCGGAACTGGCCTCGGTTTCGGTGGGGGAGCGCACGAAGAGCCTGGCCGGAGCGATGGTACTCGAAGTGGCAACCGGCGAAATTCTGCTCCAGCAGGGAGCGAACGATCATTATGCATTCTTTATCCTGCGCGGACGCGTAGTGGTCAAGCGGGAGGAAGGCGGGCGTTCCCGCATCACCCGCGACCTTGGCCCAGGTGAGCAGTTTGGCGAGGTCTCGGCCCTCACCGGCACGCCGCGCGTCGCCACTGCGATAGCGGCGGAACCCAGCCAGGTCTTGCGCCTGCCGGCCGATTCGTTGCGCCAGTGGATGCAGACTCCACCGATGAACGATGTTGTGCATGCCCGGATGAGCGAACGGCTGATGATCACGGATCGTGGCCTGCTGATGCTCCGGAGCATTGTCCAGGTTTCGATGCTCATCAATGTGTTCCTTCTGGCCAACGAAGTTTTCAAGGAGTTCTATTCCGGCAACCTGCATGTAGCCTCGGCCAAGTATCTCTTCCTCGGGCTGCACGGCCACCACGCGCTCGTGCCGTGGATTTGGACCGCCGTCGCCCTCAATGTCGTCGCGATGGTTCTCCTCCTTCTTCCGCTGAGCCGCAGCCTGAAGTGGCTCAACGTCACCTGCGTGATGTGCATCGTCGGTATATGGATCGAAAAGGGGATGGGGCTGGTGATTCCCGGCTTCATTCCGACGCCACTTGGCGCCATCATCGAATATACACCGTCGCTCAATGAGACCCTCGTGTGTCTAGGCATCTGGGCCTTCGGTTTGCTTTGCTATACGGTTTTCCTGCGCATGGCGGTTCCGATCCTGCAGGGACGCTTGTCAAAGGCCAATGAGGGCGACGCTGAACTGAGTGACGACGATTCCGAAGCAATTGTTCCAGCGCCGGTGTCACGTTGACCCGCCCCGAGCGACAAGAGACATGGCCACGCAACCCACGACTGACGACGCCAAGCAGTCGCTCAGCGCCCATGTTGCAGGAAAGGGCGCCGAGATCTGCGAGAAATACGGACCACGAATGGGGTGGAAGGAGCTGCAACTCCTCCTCGCAGATCGCGCTTTCGTGCGCTATCCGTGCAAGGTTGTTTTTGATGCCACTCCACTGCAGGCGGGAGAATTCGCGTACCCGCAGGCCAGCGGAGAAAAACCGGAGGACGGATTCGCCATGCACATCCATCCGGTGTACATGCTCGATCTTGCGCGGGTGCCTTATCTCGTGCTCTACCAACTTGTGGCCGTAAACTACGGAGCATTTGCCTCCGCCGATGATGCGGAAATATTTGGCGCCCGTGCGCTTGGCCTATCACGGGAGGAATATTACGCCGCGCTTTGCGAGATGGCCGACCAGCTTGACGCCGGCGATCTTGAATCCGATCACCTTGCCGGTGGATGCGGCGGCGGGTGCGGATGCACCAGGGATCCGACGACCTGATTTCGAATGATTCAGGCGGCCGTTGGCTTCGCTGGCCATGCACGGGAATGGGCCTGCGCCCGGCACTGAACTAATCCGGACGACGTACGAGCGCACTCCCCCTGCGATTCGTTTTGGAGCGCGGCTTGAGTCCAACGGAGTTCTTCGAGCACAGACTCCAACCGCAAAATCAGAGGCGTACAGCCAATATATGCGGAGCTTTTGCCAATACAGAAGTAGTGGCATCTTTCGATTTCGCCGATACTCGCCCCAACCCCGACGCTGGCGCGTTTTCAACCAGCGGTGCCATTACCCCCCATTCCTCCCCCGATCCACAACAAGAAGCGACCACAAGAAAACCAGACGCCTTCCGCGATGCCCGTCGACCGGCTACGTCCGAGCGATGGACCTGTATCCGGTCTTTGACCACCGGCCATTCGGACCGGCCCAAACGTTAATCCTCGCACCAAAATGCCTCCACAGATTCTCAGAATCGTCATATTGACCGCTGGGGTAGTCGGTTCCTACGGTGTCGCCCGCATGGTGATGGTGCCGGCAACCTATGGCGACTACGGTTCCTATCGAGGAGCGGCGCTGGGTGAACTCGCCGCGGCCAAGCCGGTCTACTCCGGCGTCAAGGTTTGCGACGAGTGCCATTCGGACGTTCTCGAGGGACTGGTTAAATACGAACACAAGACGATTTCCTGCGAATCCTGCCATGGTCCAAGCCGGAATCACGCTACTGACCCCGACGTCAAGACACCGCGAGGCAAGTTCACGGACACCGATTGCCTGCGCTGTCATCAGAGCAGCGCTTCCCGGCCACTCTGGCTGAAGCAGGTGGATCCCAATGAGCATTATCGCGGCGACAAGAGCTGCTCCGCCTGCCACCTGGCGCACCAACCGAACGAAAAGCCGCCGCAACAACCGAGCCCAAAGCCATGACCCCCGCCGTTTCACGTCGACAAATTCTAGGTGCGCTTGGAGGCGCACTGGGCTGGATCCTGTCCCAGCCCCTGGCCAGCGCCGCAAAGGAGGCCGTGCAAAAGGTCCTCGCGTCATCCAAGGCCCCCAAGGGCTATGATGCGACCAAGCACAAATGGCTGATGTGCGTTGATGTGGATCGTTGCATCGGCTGCGGGATGTGCGTCGATGCCTGCAAGGCGGAAAACCACGTGCCGGAGGCGACGGGCTATTTCCGAACCTGGATCGAACGCTATATCATCAAGAAGCCCATTGACCCCGGCGAGGCGATTCGTGGCGGAGTGTTGGTTGATTCTCCGAATGGCGGCCGCAATGGCTTTCCCGCCACACTTGTTCCACGACAGGAGATCCTGAAATCGTTTTTCGTTCCGAAACTGTGCAATCTTTGCGAACATTCGCCCTGCTCCCAAGCCTGTCCCGTTGGCGCTACATTCGACAGTCCGGACGGCGCGGTGTTGGTGGATCCCACCTACTGCATCGGCTGCGGCTTTTGCATCCAGGCCTGCCCGTACGGATGCCGGTTCATGAGTCCGGTCACCAACACGGCGGAAAAGTGCTCGCTGTGCTATCATCGCATCACCCGGGGTCTCAAACCGGCATGCGTCGAGGTTTGCCCCGGCCAGGCGCGCATCTTCGGTGATCTGAAGAATCCAGTGGAGAACGACCCGATTCAGGAGTTCATCCGCAAGAACAAGGTCTTCACGCTTAAGCCGCATCTGGGGACCGAACCACGCGTCCTTTACGCCAACTTAGACAAGGAGGTAAGGTAACATGGATCCCGCCCTAACCACTGCACTGCAAACTGCCGGGGAAGCGCACCAATTCGCTACCAGCATCGAGGGTTATGTATATCCAAACGAGCAGAACCTGCTCTGGAGCGTCCTGATTGTCGTCTATCCCTATATCACCGGTCTGGTCGCGGGCGCTTTTATTATGGCGTCGTTGGTAAGGGTGTTCAACGTGACGGCGCTGACCCCGGTTTACCGCCTTGCTCTGCTCACGGCGCTGGGATTCCTCATCTGCGCTCCGCTGCCCCTGCTGTTTCATCTGGGGCATCCCGAACGGAGCCTGCAGGTCATGATTACACCTCGCACCTCGTCGCCCATGGCGATGTTTGGTTTTGTCTACGCCTGGTACATGATGGCCGTTCTTTTGCTCGAGCTCTGGTGCGAATATCGTCGTGATTTGGTCATCTGGTCGCGGCGCGAGCGCGGGTTCAAGGGCATGCTCTATCGGTTCATGACGCTGGGAGTGACCGATCTCTCCCCGGCTGCGCTGCATGTCGATGAGCGCATGAGCAAGATCATCACCGTGATCGGCATTCCCTCGGCGTTCCTGCTGCACGGCTATGTAGGTTTCATCTTTGGTTCGATTAAGGCCAACCCGTGGTGGGGCAACGTACTCATGCCGGTCATTTTCATTTTCTCCGCCATCGTGTCGGGCATTGCTCTCTGCGTCCTGCTTTACAAGGAGCTCTGCTGGTTGCGCCGCAAGGAGGTAGACCGCGCGTGTCTGGACGAGATGGGAAAGTTTCTTTTCTACGCGCTGTTGGTCGATTTCAGTGTTGAAGGACTGGACTGGCTGCATCGGCTTTATGCTGCTGACGAGTCGATCTTTGTCCTGAAGCAGCTGGCCGCGGGCCGTCTTTTCAACACGCTCTTGGTCATCCAGCTGTGCCTTGGCACCCTGCTTCCACTCGTGGCGCTGGGCGCGATTCAGGTGCTGCCTGACCGCATCCCAGTCTGGTTTCGGCAACGCATCTATTTCAACAGCGCCCTCCTTATACTCGCGGGTGTGCTGGCGATGCGCTGGAACGTGGTCATCGGCGGCCAGCTTTTCTCGAAAAGCCTGCGCGGATTCGCCACCTTCAAGATGGGACTTGCCGGCCAGGAAGGCTGGCTGGTGGCAGGGGCTCTCATCCTGTTGCCCTTCGTGGTCCTCGCGGTACTGGTTTGGCTATTCCTCCCCGAAGAGAAGACCGAAGCTGAATCCAAGGATCAGTTACCCGCCCCCGTTGCGAGCTGACCTCGACTCAAATGGTACGGATCTTCCTCGGTAACTCCTCTGCCGATTGCGTCATCATCAACGATGTCAACAACCGGGTTTGGAGTGCTTGAACATCAAGAAGGATGAGGAAGGATTCACCCTCCCGACAACCACTGGGCGGGAGAACATCTGCGGGGTGGAACCGAGGTGCGGACAAGGACCGGCTGTCGAAGCTTAGGAATTCTGGGACCACGGCGCCTCATCGATCGCCGGGTCGACGCGACCAGCTCAGTTTCCGGTCACCGGGTTGCGGCGCTGCCGAGCCCTCCAGCGTGTGAACGTGAGCGACACGATCAACAACACCGTACCGAGGACCAAGAAGGAAACGATGCGGTAGATCGGATCGAATTTTTTGATCCCGACCACCACCTGGTAGAGCATTGTCATCAACAGCGTGGTGTGCCCCATCCAGCGGTACTTTTGGTTTTGAACCACCAGGTTCAGCAAGTAATACGCTAAAGCGAGGCCAACCCAGGCTAACCCAACATAGCTCACCGGCACGAGATGATATAAGGCGTAAGGAAACACGACGAAGCCGCTGAGCAGATACGCGTTCCGCATCAGCTCCGTTTTTAGTTCCAGCCGGTCTCGCTGCCAGTTTAGGATCCGTGCGCTTCCCAGCGCCACCAGGCCAAATCCGAGGCTAACCCCGGTCTCCCGCTTGGCGACAATGACGTAGCCGATAAAAATCGCCACATAGATAAGAAAATTGGCCACGACGATAAAACGGGAGCGAAACCAGACTGCTGTCGTCACCACCACGACACTCTGGAGCGAAAGCCACACGAAAACCTCCGGCATGACGGTCGCCTTCATGATGGCCATGCTCAGCGCGGCATAGCCGGTCATGGCATAAAAGAAGGTTGAAATTCGACTGTGTTCACGCGTCCAGAAGAGGATGGCCAGCCCTAGAAAGATCACAGACGCCACGACATGCGCACCTGCAAATTGCCCTGCATATGAGGCCGCGGTGTGCACGAGGAAGAGGCCGTAACCAAGGCCACAATTGAGCAGCGCGCCGACACAGGTGATCGCGTCCTCGGTTTCACGATTCGGCCGCAGCAGAGAGGCCGCCGCATGGATCAAAGCGGCGACGAGGATAATCGCAGGCGCAACCACGGAACCTGCGGTGAAGTGAAACGCCCCGCTCAGAAAGGGGTTGCCAATCGCCCAGACAAGATAGGTCGCATAACCCAACGGGATTCCGACCAGCGCGAGCCGCGGCCAGTTTCCATACCGGCTCGCGACGACACCGAGGAAAGCCAGCAGCACCACCACACCGAGTACGAAACCAACCGTCCCAATGGCAACCGCGGCGGCATATCCCATCATCAGGGCGAGCCCAACGAGCCAGGGAGATTTGCGCCGCCACGCGAAAACAAGATTGAATCCCACGACCAACACGAGCAAGGCGCGTCCGGAGAAGGAACCCGTGCTGAGCACCTGTTGCGCACCGAAAAAAAACAAGCGGAGAGTCGCAAAAAACAGCAGCGCCATGCCCGCGCCGCGGAGATAGCTCGAAACCAACTCGAATGCCCGTTCCCAGAGCCGCGCCAGCAGAAACAACCCCCCGGCGACCATAGCGCCACCCAACGACGGAATTACGGCCGGCAAACTGGCGTATGGAAGCGAAAGCATGAAGGCGGCTCCGAGCGCAAGGGCGAGGATGCCGGCGACAGCGAACCAGTTCTGTCCGACTTCAAATTCAAACTCTTCCCCCTCTGGCGCGCGGGCCGCCACGGATTCCGATGCCACGTCTGCCGCCGGCAATTCGCGAATTCCCGGAGACGCGGGCACGCCAAGGCCCGACCCAAGCTGCGCCTCAAGTCGGGTCAGGCGGTCTTCGAGTCGAGCCAAGCGCTCGTACACCGCCGCGTCCGGCAGGTGCTGGGGTTTGTCTTCAGGCATCGGGGGTAGGGGCTGAATCCTGACGCGGTAGCATCCTCCAAAATCGACGGTCCCGGCTACCGGCGTTTTGCTGGAAGCTGCGCATTTGTTGGCCAAATATGCCTATACGGGGTGCGGCGACGGGTGCGGGAGTCGCGTCGGATCAAATGTGTCTCCCGGCAATAGGCGCCCATCTTTGGTCAAAAGATGCGAGGACGGCCCGGCTGTATAGGGGTATCATCCCAGCACAGCCAACCAATCGGCTGGTAGACAACAAATTCAACCCAACAAACGGGAGGCCACCATGCCCACAATCAGACTTCACCTCGAAAACGCCGAATACGACGCTCTGGCGCGGTTCGCCGAAGCGCTGAAGGTGAAACCCGAAGCGGTCGCTTACTCGGCCCTGAACCGCCTGATGCTCGACGCCCGCAACCCGGCGGTTCGAACTGACATTCTGGAAACCGCCGATTGGCGCCGAAACAACCTTCCCCTGTGGAGTGATTCCGCCGGTTCAGTGCAGGTATATGAAGGCAAACCGGACGACGAGCCGGAGCCGAGTCGTTATATTTGAGTCGCCCAAGGCGGTGCCCCTGGGACCGGCGCTCCACGCAATGGTCCGTCAGGTCACAAGGGCGCACGCGCAAGGACGTGCGGGGCGACACGAGAGCAGCGGGCGATGCGCCGCCATTTGTTTTGTTTCCGCCGCCCTCTGGCAGGCGCTGATTTCGGCCAAGATACGCCCAGCCTTCGTCAAGCGATGCGACGTTCCAGCAATCACTTCGGTCTATACTGTACGCTGAGGAAATCCAACACGATCATGGCAATCCCAACGAGGGTCTCGCGGATCAAACGCAAACACGACGCCGGATGGCAGCATGGAATCCGGCGGTGGGCGGGCTGTCTCGGTGTGCTGCTGGCACTGACCGCCGGGCGGTTGGCTGCAGCCGACACCGCACCCCCGGCCAAACCCGCGGATCCCGCACCGGCTGCGGATCCAAATTCGACCGCGAGTTGCCTCGAGTGCCACAGCGACACCGACCTCTCAATGAAGAAGGCGGGCAAGAAGGTTTCGCTCTTCATTGACGAGAAGGTCACAGCCAAGTCCGCCCATCGCTCGCTCGAGTGCGTTGACTGCCATGAAAAATACGAGAGCGAGAGCACACCACACCTTAAGAATGCGCCGCCGGTCGACTGCGCCTCCTGTCACGAAAATACGGGGAAAAAGCACGCATTTCATCAACGAATCGCGCTTTCACCCATCCCGAAGGGTGAGGACACTTCCTGCACGGCGTGCCACGGCACGCACGCGGTCGCCGAGGTAAAAAAGCCGGACTTCCCGTTCGCCAGCGCAGCCCAGAGCACCGCGTGCGGAAAGTGCCACGAGACCGCGCGCGACCACTTCCTCGCCTCAGCGCATGGGCTCACCCTGGCTAAGAAGGAAGCCAATGCGCCGAACTGCCTCACCTGCCATAAGGAGGCCATCGTCGCGATTGCGCCGGCGAAACCCACGCTGGTCCAGAAACTCGCCCAAACGAAGCAGTGCGAGTCCTGCCACGTCGGCAAGGAGGCCGTCGCTGGCCAGGCACTGCGCGGCACCAAGTTTGTCACCTCTTTCGACCAGAGCGTCCACGGAGCCGCCTTGCTGGGGGGAGATGTCGGATCGGCTAACTGCGTTGACTGTCACGGTGCCCACGAGATGAACCGCGCCATGTCGGCCTCCGCGCGGATGAACAAGCTGCATGTCGCCGAAACCTGCACAAAGTGCCATCAGGAGACGGGAGCCGAGTTCAACGAAAGCGTGCATGCCGCCGCCCTCCGCAAGGGCAACGTCGAGTCCGCCACCTGTACCGACTGCCACGGCGAACACGATATCCGCAAACACACCGACCCGCTCTCGCCCGTGCACAAGGGCAATGTCGCCCAGCAAGTCTGCGCCGACTGCCACGCCTCGCTCAAACTGACCAAGAAATACGGCATCGCCTCGCATACCTTCAAAACGTTTTCCGACAGCTATCACGGCCTGGCGGTACGCGGCGGCTCCGTCGAAGTCGTCAACTGTGCAAGCTGTCACAGTTCGCACGCCATCAAATCACAGGACGATCCGACGTCCACGGTGCACAAGTCCAACCTCGTGCAAACGTGCGGCCAATGCCATCCGGGCGCCAACACCCGCTTTACCATCGGATCGGTTCACGTGAGCTCCGAGGCCGGCGGCGGCACGGAGGGCAACAGTCCCATTCTCTACATCATCTCGAGCGTCTATCTCATCCTGATCGTGCTCGTCGTCGGGGGCATGTTCTTCCACAACGTGCTCGATTTCCTGAAGAAGATCCGCCGCAAGCTCGCGATTCAAAAGGGGCTCATCGAAGAGGAACATGTGGCTCACCGGCTGTATCTGCGCATGACCGTGCATGAGCGGCTGCAGCACGCAGTCCTGGTGGTGAGTTTTATTCTGCTCGTCGTGACGGGCTTCATGCTGCGGTACCCGGAGGCTTGGTGGGTCGTCGCGCTGCGCAACGCAAGCGCGCGGGCCTTCGAATGGCGCAGTCTCAGTCACCGCGTGGCGGGAGTCGTCCTGCTGGTGGCCGGCGCCTGGCACATGGGCTACCTTGCGTTCACGCGGCCGGGCCGGGCGCTGTTCTGGGCGCTCCTGCCGCGCTGGCGCGACCTCAGCGATCCCATCGGGGTCCTGAAATACAATCTCGGATTTTCGCCGACGAAACCGGCATTCCCCCGCTTCAGCTACATCGAAAAGGCTGAATATTGGGCCCTCGTTTGGGGCACGGTGCTGATGGGCATCACGGGAGCGATCCTGTGGTTCGAAAACACGGCGATGGGCCTGTTCTCCAAACTGGGCTTCGATATCTCGCGCACGGTTCATTTTTACGAGGCTATCCTCGCGACGCTCGCGATCATCGTGTGGCACTTCTATTTTGTGATCTTCAATCCCGACGTCTACCCGATGAACCTTTCCTGGCTCACCGGCAGGATGTCGGAAAAGGAAATGCTCGAGGAGCACCCGCTCGACCTCGCACGATTGAAGGCGGAAGAGGCGGCCAAAGCCGGGACGCCCCCCTCCGCCCAACCGGGTGCCACCCTGCCTTCAGACGGCAAGTCTTAGCCTTCACGATTCCGCCCCGACCGAAAAACTCGCTTTGCTCCGGACGGGAAGAAACGTCGGTCTTCGTAGCCCTGCGCGTGAGCGCGGGGACTTCAGCCCATCCCGCTGCTCACGCAGCGGGCCACGACGGCGCCGTTTCTTAGCGAGAGCACCCCGGGGTGTCTAATCGCAACTGCGTTCCTTTACAAGCCGGAGCTCACGGCTCCCAGTAGGTGCCACCGATGTAGTATTTGTTGAAGAGATTGTAGTAGTAGACCGTGAGCACGCGACCATCCGCGACCTGGATCGACTCGGGGTATCCGATATCCCAATTCATGAAATCGCTGCGAATGGCGACCTCGGTCTGGATGTCCCACGTCTCGCCCTGGTCGCGACTGAAACACGCGCGCACGCCGCCGGGAGTGGTGTGCCGGCCGGGACGGATGCCATACGTCGCCATGAGGCGGCCATCCTTCAATTCGATCAGGTCCACGGGGTGGCCAATCATCGCGGTTTGCTTCACGGGCGCCCAGGTCTTGCCCGCGTCGTCTGAATAGGTGATGTAGATGGCGTGATCTGTGCCGTGATTGCGCAAACCCGTGACGATGCGGCCGGCCTTGGTGCGCACGATGCCTGGTTCCATGAAGCCACCAAGCTTGCCGCCCGGATCGTTGGCCATGGTGGAGAGGTAACTCCAGGTCTTGCCTTGGTCGGTCGAGCGGATCATCACCGCGGCGCGGTTGCCTTTGTCGCCCGCGGGGCTGTAGCCGATAATGCCCATCAGGATCGAACCGTCGGGCAACTCGATCGGTGCATCGGTGGGCCCCTCGAGACTGCCGAACGGCATGCCTTTTGTCTCAATATGGTTGGGTTGGGACCAAGTGTGACCATTGTCGTTCGAGGTGATGATGTAGGCTCCGAGATGGCGCTGATTGGGCTCGGCCAACAACCGTTCCCGCTCCGCATTGGGCAGGTAGGCCCCGTCTTTCCGGTAGAGCGCGTTGTAATAGATGCCCACGACAATGGTGCCGTCGCGGAGCTGAATGCCGCAGCCTTCGCGTTCATCCAAGTTCTTGAGCGCGGCGATGACCTGGCGTCCGCCCCAGGTCTTGCCGCCATCGTTTGAACGTACGAGCACGACGTCGCCGTCGTCGGATATGTGTTCAGTGCCCTCGCGCGTCATCAGCAGGATCTCACCACTCTGGAGTTGGATAAGGTCGGCGGGATGCTCATGGCGAAAGCCGTTTGTATAGATGACGTGGTGTTCGAACTTCTGTGGGTTCACCAGGCCGCCGTAGACCTGGCTCGCGAGAATCTGGACCTGCTGGTTCACCGCCACCAAGTCTTGCCGGAGTGACTCAATTTCGCCCGAAAGGATCTCCATCGACTGCTTGAGGACGTCCCGACGCTCCTTCACTGCAAACCAGCCGTGGCTCCAGCCCTCGAAGGGCAGCAACTCGACTTTCAGCACCGCCGGTTGACCGGCGGCGACGACGGACGCCGGCACCTTGAGGTGGTAGATGCCGTTGTTGCCGTGCAACTCGAACTGTCGATGCGAGCCGGCGAACGGATACTCGACGCGCTTCGAAATATACTTCAGCTCGAATTCCCCCTCGGTCCACGTCACGTCGCGTGTAAACCCGATCGAGAAGGTCAGCGCATATTTGCCGTTCACGAAGATCTTCGCCTGGGGACCGCGTGAAAACTCCGATGGCAGGACGGAGGTGGCGCCGATGAACGCAAACGTGGTCGCCTGCTTCGCCGGCACCACGGCGGTCCGCCACGCGACGAAGTTGCCGGCCCGGTTGTTGTCGTGCGTCCACCACTGGACGGTCATGTAGCCGCGGGAGGCGCCGCGAAAATCGCGGGCGCTGATCGGACCGTTGCGGTTTTGGTGGACTTCAATCTGGTCGAAGCCTTCGACCCATTGAGAGCTTTGCCCGCACATGGTAGCGGCGACAGACAGAAATACGGCGATTGACAGGGAGCGCACAGGGAAGAGGGAGACAAGTTCGACTATCCCGGCGTGGAACCTGCAGACAAGCTCGTTAACTCCGGCGGGATGGTGAACTACGTTTCCAGTCCGCCAATGAACGCCCTGCAACACGCGAACTGGGAGGACACGGCGTTTGAGCCCTGAGCGGAAACGCGTCGGCCGCGTCTCGCCCGCAGCCGTTTCCTGACCTGCTGCGGAGTGTCCCGCGGACGGCTCCGCGTTCGGTGCTCAGTGCCCAAGACGCGAAACCATGGCGTAGATGATGAGCACCAAGAGAACCAGGCCTGTGCCGAAGAAAATAAAGCCAAACGACTTGGCTATGTTCTTGCGGCCCTCCCAGTCGTCGGCCTTCACCCGGTAGACATCCAGACGGCCAGCCGCGAGCAGCCGGTCGTACCAGCGCTTCCGCTCGTGCAGCATCTCGGTCTTTGAGATCCGACCGGAGAAGATGACGGTGTCCATCGGGAATTTCTCGATCCGGAAATGCGTGTTGAAGAAATGGAAGGAGAAGATGAAGCCGGCGGCGAGCAACGCTTCGTCCGAGTGGACGACGAGGGCGATGTTGATCACCCACCCGGGCATGAAGCGGGTGAAAAAGATCGGGAACCACAGGACCAATCCGGAGAACCCGATGATCGCCACGCCCCAGAATACCGCGAAATAGTCAAAACGCTCCCAATAGGTCCAGCGGTCGAACTGCGGTCTGGGGCCTTTCCCGAAGAACCACTTCTGGTGGGCGACGAAATCACGCCAGTCCTGGATCGAGGGTACCATCGAGTCGGGCCCGAAGATGATTGACCAGGCGCGGCGCAGCGTGAAGCGACCCGTGACCGGATCCCGCAGGCTGCGACGATCCTTCCAGAAATTGGCGGCGAGGCTGCCGAGATGCAGTACGAAGTAGGCAAAGGTCACAACCGCGGCGTAGTGATGCAGCGTGCGTGCGACCTCGGCATTGCCCAGCAAGTTGAACATCACCCGGGCCCATTCGGTGTAGTAAAATTTCAGCGGCATCCCGGTGATCACGAGCGCAAGGAAACTCGTCACCATCATCATATGGAGGAACCGCTCGAACGGCGTGAACCGCGTAAAGGTGTCATCGTCCCGATGGGCTTTGACTACCGCTTCGCGGAACGACTTCGTGTCGTGCAGATACAGATAGATTGAGCGGAAGAGCCAGAATACCGTGTGCAGACCGAAGAAGCCAAACACGCCCACCAGCAGCGAGGTCATGAAGATGAAGACCTTGTTCAGGATCGGGTAGTTGACCGTGTCGAGGGGGTTGGCGTGAGGCTGGTATTCGGCGAACTTTGGACCTGCGCCGGGATGGCACTGCTGGCATGTGCCGAGGATCTTGTCCTTGGAGAGCCGCGACCGCGGATCACTGACCGGGAACATGTCGTGGTGCCCGTGGCAGTCGTAGCAGGCGGCGACCTCCGAGGCGACATTGGGTTGGCCGAGCGCCATCGCTTTGCCATGATAGGTCTCACGGTAGTGCTTTAACCGGTCCTCGTGACACTTGCCGCAACTCTGGTCGCTGTTGGCCTTGAAGTGGGCGTTGGTGGGTTTTTCGATGTCGTGGGCGCTGTGGCAATCGGTACAAACCGGACCCTTCTTGTCCCCTTTCAGGAGGAGCTTGCCGTGAACGCTCTCATTATAGATTTCCTCGATGCCGACGTGGCAGACGCCGCAGGACTTGGCGATGTTGGCGTGGTTGGAGTGCGAATCCTTGTCGATGCTGCGCTTGATGTCGTGGACACCGTGGCAGTCGTTGCAGGAGGGAGCGATGACCAGACCCATTTTCATGAGCGCGCGCCCGTGGATGCTGTCGAGATAGTGTCCCGCCGCCTTGGTCTGGCCCATGCGGTAGTCCTTGGTCAGCTTGGGGTCGTCGTGGCACGTGCCGCAGGTCTTCGCCAGGTTGAACTTGAAAACCGGGGAGTCCATCTGCTTCACCGGCACCATGTCGTGGGTGCCGTGGCAACTCGCGCACGAAGCGGCGTCCGACGCGCCCATCGTGTGGCTCATGCCATGGATGCTGGTGGCGAACTGCGCGGACGCCTTTTCGTGGCATGTTCCGCATTGCGCCGGGGGCAGCTTGGAAGCGTGCTCCGCCTCCTTGAGAGTGTTATGGCAGTCAACGCAGTTGATCTTGCCGTGAACGGACTTGGCGAAGACCTCGGGGCGGACGCCGATCCACTCGGGCTTCATTCCCTTCTTGCGGGGTTTCAGCTCAGCCTCGTGGCATTCCATGCACTCGCTGTTCGGCACGGCGGGCTTCGCCGCGCTGGCCGCGACAACCGCCGGTACATCGGCGCCATGACAAAGTGCGCCGCAGAACAACAGCAGAACCGGAGACAGGCGTGGAAACCGAGGCAGAAACACGCGGAGCACTTTCATGCCCGCAGTATGCGTAAATGATCAACTCCAACGCTACGCAGGCCTTGACCGTTCATGCGCAGCGATTGGCCTATATACAAGGACCGGACCGCTCGGCGGCATAACCCGGTCCCACCGGATGCCGACTACTTCTGGATGCCGCCGTTATGGCAGTCGGCGCAGGTCAGATCCGCGTCGGGCGTGCTGCCCGGATGGACAAACTCGAGGCCCTTGGCCGAAAGCGTATCAAGCTCGGTGCCCTTGCCCTGCGCCAGGATCGAGTGGCAGGAGGTACAGTCACTCGAGCGCACCGTCTGACCCTGCGCGGTCTTGTGCTTGTCATCGTGGCAGCGGAAGCAACCGGGCCAGTCCTTGTGGCCAATGTTGTTCGGATATACCCGCCAGTCGGCCTTGCGTTCGGGGAAAATCGTCGCGGTGAAAATTTTCTGGATCTCGGAAATTGCGGCCGGCAGTTCCGCCGCGTTCGCGGGATCGGTGTATTTTGACTTTACGAATTCAGCGATCTTTTGGGCGGCCTGCGCACTCGAAATATCCTTCTGCGTCATCGCCTGGACCGCCACCCGCTTGATATTGGGCAGCTTGGTGCTGAGGGCACCCGATGCCATCGATTTCTCGACCGCGTCGTTGGCGGTGGGGAAAACGTGCGCCGGCCGGTTGTGGCAATCCATGCAGTCCATGATCCGAATCTTGTCCGCGGGCGGTTCGCCTTTGAAGGCTTCGGTCCGGAAAACGCGGGCTGAGCCGTCCTTCAGGCTGACGACCCGCATCCACGGGATGTCCTGGCGCTTGTCATCCACGGCGTAGTATTCGACCCGATCCGTCGAGCTGACATGCCAGTGGATGCCTCCGAGCGGACTGCCCGGAGCACTCTTGTTCACGTGCATCAGGATTCGTGCGGTATAGGCGGTGTTCTTCTTGTCCGAAAGGAAGTGTTCGAAACTCATCTCGACGTTCCCGTGGAATTTCTCGGGCCAGTGACATTTTTCGCAGATATCCTGGGCGGGGCGCAGGTTCTTCAACGGTGTCTCAATCGGACGTTTGTAATTATCCAGGACATAGGCAATGAGCTGGTGGGTGCCGTTGATCTTGGCCTTCACAAACCACTCCGCACCCGAGCCGATGTGGCAGTCGACGCAATCGACCCGGGCGTGAGAGCCGCGTTTGTAGGTGGAGAACTCCGGGCTCATCGCCTTATGGCAGACTTCACCGCAGAACTGGTTCGACTCGGAATAATGGTAGGACTCGTAACTGCCGAACGCACTGAGCATGACGAAAATCGCCGCGCCGGTTCCAAAAATCGCGATGTAACGCCGGTGGCTCGCGTTGGAAAAATCGAGCCGCCAGCGGTCGGGCGTCGCCGTGTGCTTGAGGGCCCAGCGACGCTGAGCCCACGCGCCGACAAAGACCGTCACCAAACCCGCAATCAGGAACATCGGCGCGACGATGTAGGTGAAAATTCCGAGATAGGGGTTCTTTTCGCCTTGGGTGAAATCCATCCAGACGAGCAACGCGAAGGAGAACAGCGCGGCCACGCTCAGTACGCCGCCGGCCGCACTGATCCAGTTATTGAAATTCGAGTGCGGGGTCACCGCGTTGCGAGGACTGGGAGCAGGAGTGGTGGAATCGGGCATGGCGCGGGCGGCAGCGGTTGAAGGGTGGGAAACGGAACCGGCGCAAACGCTGTGCGCATGCGCCGGTTCTTACTCAGTGGGAGACTGAGGTTATGACTTGAACTTGCGGATATAGGCGACGAATTCCTTGATTTCGGCCGCGGAGAGTTCGTCCTTGTAGGCCTTCATCTTCTCCTTGCCATTGTCAATCACGCCTTCGGCGGTGGCTTTGATGATCTCTTCATCCTTCATCGCGGCTTGGACCTTGGCATCGGTATAATCCTTAACCTTGAGTTTCTTGCCGGCCTTGGTCTGGCCTTTGCCATCGGCGCCATGGCACTTGGCGCAGTGATTTTCCCAGTTTTCGGCGACTGGCGCGGCGTAGCCGAGCGCAGCCGCTAGGGAAATTGCGACGCCAACTCCGGCGACGGTGAGGGTGAGTTTGTTTTTCATAAAGGATGTCCTGTTTATGTTTTGCGCTGACCAACGATTAGAAACGGCTCTTTCAACGCCGTGACAATGCTGTTTTCTGGCCATTCTGGCTCCGCATTGCTTGCCAAGCTTGGTGCAAAGCTTGCCATCGGAAACACCTATCCAGACGGGTTTGCTGGCGGGAGGCGCAAGGTGCAATCACGTGCAGCGCAACCGCATGGCAGGTTGGGGCGCGCCGGACACCGCCATGAAAACCCGCCCTGCCACCGCCGACGATGGCCCGGGTCCGCTGCCAACAGTTCACGGCGCCGGTTCGGGCAGGGCCGATCCTGCACCCCTTGACACAAGTATTGACCACTGCTCCGCAAGAAATGCGGTGCGGTGACGTTGCCAAATATGGCAGACTAGAAAACATCCTAATCGCCAAAACAAATAACGCCGAATGAAACCCATCACCCACCTTTGCGCGCTGGGGCTCTTGCCGCTCCTCGTCGCCGGTTGTCGCGATCAGGAAATCGCCTCGTATCGCGTGCCCAAGGAGCGTGACGCCGCTCCCGCCGCCGTGCCGGCCGGCGCAACTGCAGCCGCTCCGGCCGCGCCGTCGGGCGCGCCCGGTGGCGATATGGCGAACACCGCGGTCGCCACCGCGGGCGGCGCGCACCTCACTTGGGGGGCGCCTCCGCACTGGCAGGCCAAGCCCGGCAGCGCGATGCGCAAGGGCACGTACGCGATTCCGGGAGATGGTGGCGCCGCCGCTGACCTCGCGATCACGGCCTTTCCCGGCGACGTGGGCGGCGATGTCGCGAACGTCAACCGGTGGCGCGGGCAGATTCAGTTGCCACCGCTGCCTGATGCCGAAGCCCTGCGCGCCATTTCGCGCTTCGAGTACAACGGCCTGAAGATTGGCTTCGTCGAAATGGCGGGCACCGCGGCCGGCAATCCGACCCGCATCATCGGCGCGATCGTGCCGTATCAGGGAGCGACCTGGTTTTTCAAGCTCCTCGGTCCGGACACGCTCGTCGCGAAAGAAAAACCCGCCTTCCTCGAATTTCTCAAGACCATCAAGTCCCCCGCACCCACGCCATGAACGCCATTCTTCGCTCGCTCCGCGGTTTTTTCGTGTCGATGCAACTCTCGGTCGTGCTGCTGGTGTTCGGCATGATCCTGGTGTTCGCCGCCACGCTCGACCAGGTGAACCTCGGCATCTGGGCGGTCCAGGAGAAGTACTTCCGCTCCTTCATCATTTATGCCAAGGCAGGCAGTGTCGCGGTGCCCGTGTTTCCCGGCGGCTACACGATCGGTGGATTACTGCTGATCAACCTGATCGCGGCGCATGTCTACCGCTTCAGTTTGACCGCCCGCAAGGCCGGCATCCAGCTGACCCACGCCGGTCTCATCGTGTTGCTATTGGGCGAACTGCTCACGGGACTGTGGCAGGAAGATTACAATCTCCGGCTCACCGAGGGAGAAACCAGGAACTACGCCGAGAGCTATCGCGACAACGAGCTCGTGCTCATCGACACGACCGATGCGCAATACGATGAGGTCGTAGCCATTCCGGAAAAATCCCTCAGCCGGCACACCACCCTCCAGCACCCAAAGCTGCCGTTCCGCGTCGTGCCCAAGGCCTATTATCCGAATTCGATCCTGCAACGGCGCTCACCCGGCGCGACACCCCGACCCGGCGAACAGGTCTCGCTGGCCACGACGGGGATCGGCGAAAGCATCATGGCCGCTCCGCAGCCGATCACCTATCGTCCGGACGAGCGCAACCTGCCCTCCGCGTATGTCGAACTCGCTGCGGCGGACCGCTCGCTCGGCACCTACCTCGTGTCGACGGGGCTCGAGATGCCTCAGACCTTTGAATATGGCGGCCGGCAGTGGAAGATCGCGCTGCGGGTGAAGCGCGCCTACAAGCCGTATGCGCTCACCCTGTTGAAATTCACCTTCGATCGCTACGCCGGCACGGAAATCCCGAAGAACTTCTCCAGCCGCATCCGCCTGAAAACGCCTGATGGCCGCGACGACCGCGAGGTGCTCATCTACATGAACAACCCGCTGCGCTACGCCGGGCTCACGTTCTACCAGTCCGGCTTCGAGCGCGACGAACGCACCACCATCCTGCAGGTCGTGCGCAACCCCTCATGGCAGATGCCCTACATCGCTTGTGTCCTGATGACCCTCGGATTGTGCATCCAGTTCGGCTACCATCTCGTCGGTTTCGTCGGCAAGCGTCGCCCCGTCACCGCCATCAAGCCCACCTCCGCATGAAGAACAAGTTTTCCACCTTTGCCGTCCTCGCCGCGGTCCTCGCCGTTGCCTACACCCTCCGGACGCCGCGTAACCCGGGCAATTACGACATCGAAGGCTTCGGCCGGCTGCCCACGCTCGTCAATGGCCGCGTCAAACCGATCGACACCGTCGCCCGCACCTCCCTGCTCATGACCCAGGGCCGGCAGCGGGTGACGGCCCCGGACGGCCGCGGGCTTTCGCCCAACGAGTGGCTGCTCGACATGCTGTTCACGCCCAACGCCGCCGACCACTACGCGACCTTTGAAGTTGTGCACCCCGACGTGCTCGCACTGCTGGATCTCTCCACCGCAGACGGCGCGGGCAAGAAACGATTCGCGGTCCACAAGTTCGCGAAGAAATTGGGCGAGCTCGACCGGCAGGCGAAGCTCGCCGATGGCACCGAGAGCGCCGTGCGCACGCCCTTCCAACAGGCCGTGGTGCAGCTCCGCAACAACGTCATCCTCTACCAGCGGCTGCAAAGCAGCCTGGTGCCCGGGGGTGTCGATGACTTCTTCGACCAGCTCGCCCAATTCGAAAAGACGTTGCCCACCGGCGGAGCCGCCGGTCAGGCCGCACGCGGGGTCGCGCCCCGCGATGACCCGGCGGCGAAATTCACGCTCGAGATGGCGCGCACGTTTTCCGTCATGGAGACCTACGGCTACCTGCTCCCGGTTCCGCCTCCGACCGGCACTGCCGATGGCACCGGTTGGAAATCAGCCGGCGCCGCGTGGAACGAGACGCTGGCCAACGGAAAAATCAATCCGGTGGCGAGCGCCTATGCCGAAATTGGCCGCGCCTGGCGCCTGCACCAGCCGGAGAAATTCAACCAGGCCGTGCAGAAACTGCGGCAGCGCCTAGATGAAACCATGCCCGGCGTGATGCAAAAGTGCGACGTCGAGGCGCGGTTCAATTCGTCGCAGCCGTTCTACACCAGCACGACGCTCTACGTGATCGCGTTCCTGCTCGCCGTGGTTTCATGGCTGAAATGGCCCGAGCCGCTCGGCCGATCCGCGTTCGGCTTTGTCGTGCTCGCCTTCACCGTGGCCACCGTCGGCATTGCGACCCGCATGTGGCTTGAGGGCCGGCCACCGGTCACGAACCTGTACTCGTCCGCGCTCTTTGTCGGCTGGGGTGCCGTCGCGCTGTGCCTCGTCCTGGAATGGTTCTACCGCAACGCGATCGGCAGCGTGGCGGCCGGTCTGATCGGTTTTGCGACGCTGCTTATCGCTCACCATCTGGCACTCGGCGGCGACACCATGGAAATGATGCGCGCGGTGCTCGACTCGAATTTCTGGCTCGCGACCCACGTCGTGACGGTGACGGTCGGCTATTCGGCCACCTTCCTCGCCGGCTTTCTCGCGTTGATCTACGTCCTCCGCGGGGTGTTGACGCGCTCGCTCGACCTGGCCACCGGCGACGCGCTCGCCCGAATGATTTACGGGATCGTCTGCTTTGCCACGCTCTTCAGTTTCGTCGGCACGGTGCTCGGCGGCATCTGGGCGGATCAGTCGTGGGGCCGATTCTGGGGCTGGGATCCGAAGGAAAATGGCGCCCTCCTCATCGTGATGTGGAATGCCATCATCCTGCACGCGCGCTGGGGCGGCCTCGTCCGGCAGCGCGGTCTGGCGGCGTTGGCCATCTTTGGGAACATCGTCACCGCATGGAGCTGGTTCGGCGTCAACATGCTCGGGGTTGGCCTGCATAGCTACGGATTCATGGACGCCGCGTTTTGGTGGCTCGTCGCGTTTGTCGCGAGCCAACTCGCCTTTATTGCCGTGGCGGGTCTGCCCATGGAAAAATGGCGAAGTTTCAGCGCCGGCGCGGGCCGCTCGGCCCCGGCGCCGTAGCCAAACAATTCACTCGAAAACCACGGATTAACTCTGACGCCAGAAATGTTTGCGGATCAAGGCGTCCCTGCGCTCACGCGCAGGGCTACAATAAAGACGTAGCCCGCCGCGTGAGCGGCGGGACCAAGGGGACACCCGCGAAAAGTAGTGTCACTGGGGGTAACACCGACCGCCGCGGATGCAGAGGACGGTTTCCGGTGAGAGTGAGGAACGCCAGCACCTGAACCTCCATCTCCATCGGGACGTGCGAGGTATCGTCCCGCGGTTTGGCGTCACTGTCACCGACGTCGATAAGCGTCTCGGGCTATTCCAAGTTCCTTATCTCGGGCATGGTAAAACAGATCGTGTCAGTGCTTCGCCGGGTTTGGCCGACGCTACGCATCAGTTGTTCTTAACGTAGTTCCGGCTAAACGCCGACAGAAGCATTAGGAATGTCAGAACAATTAATGCGCATCAGTTCGCACGTGATGCGCAGATTCCGGGCTTCGCACCGGCAGGCCGGCAGCTAACCTCCGTGGACAACCGTTTCAACCATGATAATCGACTGGAAATCCCGCGCTGTCTCGGCCGCCGAAGCTACAGCTTTGGTCCACAGCGGCACCAATATTTTTCTCCACGGCGGCTGCGCCACGCCAGCCCCTCTCGTCGAGGCGATGTGCGCCCGGCGCGACCTAGCCGACGTGAAGCTCTACCACCTGCACACGACAGGACCGGCGCCATTTGCAGATCGCGGCCGCGAGCGGGAGTTTCGCTCGGTCTCGCTCTTCACCGGTGCACCGCTCCGGCCCGCCATCGCGGAAAACCGCGCTGATTTCGTGCCGATCTTTCTTTCCGACATCCCGGGCTTGTTTCTGTCCGGAGCGGTCAAGCTCGGCGCAGCCCTGCTCCAGCTCTCCCCGCCCGACCGCCACGGGATGTGCTCGCTCGGCACGTCCTGCGATGCGGCCAAGGCCGCCGCCGAGACCGCGAGCTACGTCATCGCCGAAATCAACGAGCAGATGCCGCGTACGCACGGCAATAACGTGATCCCGTTTTCGCGGATCGACGCCTTCATCGCCACCGATCGCCCCCTCTTCGAACATCATGGGGAGACGGAATCGCCCATCGAGGCGCGGATCGGCGAACTCGTCGCCGATTTGATCGAGGACGGTTCGACCCTGCAGATGGGCATCGGCACCATCCCGGATGCCGTGCTCTCCCGGCTGCACAACCGGCGTGACCTCGGCATCCACACCGAAATGTTCTCGGACCGGATTGTGGATCTGGTCGAGGCCGGCGCCATCACCAACCGCCTCAAGGGGGTCGGTGTCGGCCGCATTGTCACCAGCTTCATCAGCGGTACCCGCCGGCTCTTCGATTTCGTCCACGACAACCCGCTCGTCGCGTTTTATCCGTGCGACTGGACCAATGACACCGCGGTCATCCGCAAAAATCCGAAGGTGGTCGCGATCAACTCTGCGATTCAGATCGATCTCACCGGACAGGTCTGCGCCGACTCGATCGGCCACCGGATTTTTTCCGGCATCGGCGGCCAGATGGACTTCATCCGGGGAGCGGCGCTGTCGAAAGGCGGCAAACCCATCATCGCCCTGCCTTCGACCGCGGCCCGCGGCAAGGTTTCGCGGCTGGTCGTCCAGCTCAATGCCGGCGCCGGCGTCGTGACGACCCGCGGCCATGTGCACTGGATCGTCACGGAATACGGTGCGGTCAATCTCCACGGCAAATCGCTGCGCGAGCGCGGCGAGGCGTTGATTTCGATCGCCCATCCGGATTTTCGCGCCGAGCTGCAGCGTGATCTGGCCCGGGTGCGAACGTTCCCGCCGGTTGCGGCTTGACCCGGCTGAAGGTAGCACTCGTGTTTGCCCCGCCCATGTCATCTGCAAAAGTTTCCGCCCAGCATAGCCGCGCGCTGGTCGCCCAATTGAGACGATCGCAGATTTACCGTGACTACGAGCAGGCATTCAGGGAAACGACCGGACTGCCGATCCGGCTGCGGGCCATTGAGGCGTTCGATCTGCCGCACCACGGCGATCCCAAGGAAAGCCCGTTTTGCGCGCTCATGACGCGTTCGAATCAATCCTGCGCCGCCTGCCTCCAGCAGCAGAAGCGGGTGGAGGACGAGGCGCAGCTGACGTCGAAAACGCTCAAGTGTTTTGCCGGCCTCTGCGACTCGGCGGTGCCGGTGCGCGTGGGTGATGATCTGATCGCGTTCCTGCAAACCGGGCAGATTCTGTTGCACCCGCCGACGAACGCGGACTTCGCCCGGACCGCCCGCCAGCTCGTGCAATGGGGCACCGAGATCGACGTCACGCAGCTGCAGGAGGCGTATTTTCAGACGCGGGTGGTGACAAAAAAGCAGTATGAGTCGATCCTGCGTTTGCTCACCATTTTCGCGCAGCATCTCTCCTCGCTCAGCAACCAATTGATGGTGCAGGAGGGCTCAGCCGAGTCGCCCGCGATCGCGAAGGCGCGCAGCTACATCGCGGATCGCCACGCGGACGAACTGTCCCTCACCAGCGTGGCGCGCGCCGTCAACATGAGCGCGTTCTACTTCTGCAAGACCTTCAAGCGGGCGACGGGCATGACGTTCACCGACTATCTGGCGCGCGTGCGGGTGGAGAAGGTGAAAAACCTGCTGCTCAATCCCCACAAGCGGGTCAGCGAGGCGGCCTATGAGGCGGGCTTTCAGTCTCTCTCGCAGTTCAACCGGGTGTTCCGTCGCATTGCCGGCGAGCCGCCCACGGCCTACCGCGAACGGCTCCACGGCACGCAGGGAAAATAGCCTGCTGCCGTGGTGATGCCGGGACGTGCCGTCCCGACGGTGCTCTGCGTGAGGGCCTGCCTGCGCGCCGCAAAAACCGCCGGCATGATCGAAGCCGTGCTCGGTATCGCCTTCGTCCTGAGCATCGGAATCGGCTGGCCCCGGTAATTTTTTGCGCCGCGTGACTTCTTGATTGCAAGCCCGCTCACCAAGCGGGCCTACACCTGATGGTCCAGCACCGACGGGACATTGGGAAACTATCCGCCGGGCGTACGAAAAGCGTCGCCAGTTTCACTCCCCCCCGGTGGACAATTCGAGGCCCACGCCCCAACCGCGCTCCCTCACCGCGCCGGTACCCGCTGCCGTCGTCACCGCGTGCCGGATTTCTGCCGCACCCTTGATCCCCGTCAAGGCGCGCCGGCACCTCTTGTCGTAAACTGCTCCGTCGTCACCACCCACCGCCATGAAAAATTCCCCCACCCATCCACGGCTCCTCGCCGCCTTGATTCTCCTTCTCGCCATCACAATGGCACCGCTCGGCGCGCTTGGCGCCGAAACGCCGGTCATGGCCAAGGCGGGTGGCGCGCCACTGGCGGCCGATCTGCCGATCGAGATCGCCGTGCTGACGCCGGCCCCACACGTGCCGCCACCGATCGGCCGGCGGCACGCGGCCAAGGTCGTCGTGAATCTCGAAGTCAAGGAGGTCACGAAGCGGCTCGCCGACGGCGTGGAATACACCTTCTGGACTTACGGTGGTGAAGTGCCGGGCCTGTTCATCCGCGTGCGCGAGGGCGACGTCATCGAGTTTCACCTCAACAACCATCCCAGCTCGAAGGTCCCGCACAACATCGACCTCCACGCCGTCACCGGCCCCGGCGGCGGCGCCGCGTCGTCCTTCACCGCACCGGGCCACTCGTCCCAGTTCACGTTCACCGCCCTCAATTCCGGCTTGTACGTCTACCACTGTGCGACCGCGCCCGTGCCGATGCACATTTCGAACGGCATGTACGGGCTCATTCTCGTCGAACCCAAAAACGGGATGCCACCGGCCGACCGGGAATATTACGTCATGCAGGGCGACATGTACACGCAGGGTCCCACCGGCGAGGCCGGCCTGCAGATTTTCGACAATGTCAAGGCCACCGACGAGCGCCCAACCTACGTCGTGTTCAACGGCTCGGTCGGCGCCCTCGTGGGCGACAAGGCCCTCCAAGCCAAGGTCGGCGAGACCGTGCGACTTTACTTCGGTGTCGGCGGGCCGAACCTCACGTCGTCGTTTCACGTCATCGGCGAGATCTTCGATCGGCTCTGGCCCGAAGGCGGCATGAAGTATGTGCAGGAAAACGTCCAGACCACGCTGGTGCCGTCCGGCGGGGCGACCATCGCCGAGTTCAAAGTCGACGTGCCCGGAACCTTTATCCTGGTCGACCATTCGCTGTCCCGGGCCTTCAACAAGGGCGCGCTCGGGATGCTCAAGGTCACCGGTCCCGAAAATCGCGTGCTCTATTCGGGCAAGGAGATTGACGAAGTCTATATCGGCCAGCAGTCGGCCGCGGGCTCAGCCGCGAGCACCCGGGAGGCGCAGCTCGTCGTGCAGAAGGCCGAGGCGATCGCGCGGAATCCCGAGATCGCGAATATCACGAAGGAGATCCAACTGGAGCGCGGCAAGAAGGTGTTTCTCACCGCGTGCTTCGCCTGCCACATGGCCGAGGGCCAGGGCCTGCCCGGGGTGTTCCCTCCCCTTGCCGGATCGGATTACCTGAAGGCCGACAAGCTCCGTGCCGTCCGCACCGTGCTCAAGGGTCTCACCGGGCCGATTACGGTGAACGGCAAACCCTATAACAACATGATGCCGCCGCAGGAGTTCACCGACGACCAAGTCGCCGATGCACTCACCTACGTGATGAACAGTTGGGGCAACGACTACGGCTCCGTCTCGGCCGAAGAAGTGAAGCGCGTCCGGCGCGACGGCCAATAAGCGAACTTTCCCGGAACCGGTTCCGGGGCATCCGACGAAACCCATGCGACGCGCGATTCCTCTCGTGACGGTTCTCTGCCTGTTCAGCGCGACCGCCAGGACCGAAGCGAACGTGCCGACCGCGGCGCACTCAGGCCGGCTCCCCATCGCGTCGGCGAAGGAGGGCATGGTGCTCATTCCCGCCGGCACCTATGCGCCGTTGCTTCGCACCAAGGACGAGCCGGACCGGGTGCCCGTGGCGACTTTCTGGCTCGACGAACGACCGGTGACCAACGCTGAGTTTCTCGCCTTTGTCCGCGTCCAGCCGAAATGGCAGCGCTCGCGGGTGAGTCCGCTCTTCGGCGATCGCGGCTACCTCGGGGACTGGGCCGGCGATCTCGAACCCGGGCCCAAGGCGCCGGCCGACGCCCCAGTCGTCCGGATCTCCTGGTTCGCCGCCCGGGCCTACGCCACGTGGACGGGCAAGCGGCTGCCAACGACCGCGGAGTGGGAGCGCGCGGCGGCGGCGGGGTTTACCATGGCGGACGGGGCGAAGGAGCGCGGGTTCTCCGCGGCTGCGTTGGCGTGGTTTGGCCGGCCGACACCCGATCCGCTGCCGGCCGCCGGTCACGGCCGGCGCAATTTTTTCGGCGCGCGCGATCTCCTCGATCTCGTCTGGGAGTGGGTGGATGACTTCAACACCGCCATGGTCACCGGCGAATCGCGCGGCGACAACGGGCTCGATCGCGCGCTCTTTTGCGGCGCGGGCGCGGCGGACGCCCGCGACCTCACCAACTACCCCGCCTTCATGCGCGCCGGCCTCCGCAGTTCCCTTCGCGCCAGCTACGCCGTGCCCAACCTCGGCTTTCGCTGCGCCCAATCCGCCACCGAATCCTTCAGTGCCCTGACCGACCCCGCCCGGACGGTTTCAGGTGCAGCACCGAAACCAGCCGTGCCCTCTCCATGAAATCGAAATCCGTCCTCTCACTCATCGCTTTTTTCTTATGTCGGAACCTGCTGGCAGGCGATTCCCTGGCCGCATCGAAAGCCAGCCAGCCCGTGTCGGCAGTGACGGCGACCGCCTCGGCGTGCTGCGCTCCCGAAAAACCCGCGTGCTGCGCGGCCGAGAAGCCCGCCGTCGTTGCCGACAAGAAATCGTGCTGCGCGGAGCTCCCCGCGACCGGGCCCGTGAGCGCGCGCTCGCTCTACCAGCTCGACGCCACGTGGACTGACGACCGCAACCAGCCGGTGACACTCGCCTCGCTCCGGGGCCGGCCCGTCGTGCTGGCGATGTTTTTTGCGAGCTGCGAATACGCCTGCCCGGTGCTCACGAGCGACATGCAGCGCCTGCGTGCCCTGCTGCCCGCCGACGTGCGGGAAACCGCGCGGTTCGTGCTCGTGAGCTTTGACACCGCGCGCGATACGTCCGCCGCGCTCAATGCCTACCGCACCCGCTCCGAGCTCGACGCGAGCTGGACGCTCCTGCGCGGCGATGGCGCCGCCGTGCAGGACCTCGCGATGCTCCTCGGAGTGAAGTTCAAGCAGGATGCCCGCGGCCAGTTCGCGCACTCCAATCTCATCACCGTGCTCAACCCCGAGGGAGAAATCATGCACCAGCGCCCCGGCCTGCAGGGCGATGTATCCGAAGCCGCCCAGGCCGTCGTCCTCGCCGCGAAATAAAGGAGTCGATCCATGAAAACCACGCTCGCACTTATCGGTTTCGCCACCGCCGCGCTGGCCGCCGCCGCGCCCTCGGCGTGGCAGGCCGAGCTCAATCTCCGCCTCCGCATCGAGTCGCGCGATCAGAACTTTACGTTCAACCGCGCCGTCGCATCGCCCACCGACGACACCTGGCTGCTCACCCGCCTGCGCCTCGGCCTCAAGGGCAAGCTCACGGACGATCTCTCGCTCCATGCCCAGGTCCAGGACGCGCGCGAACTCGGTTCCGACCGCCCCGGCGTGCCCTACATCCTCGGCGCCGAGGGCGACGACCCGCTCGACCTTCGCCAGCTCTATGTCGATTTCAAGGCCGGTGACACGACGGTGCGTGCCGGCCGCCAGCTCCTTGCCTTCGGCGACGAACGGCTGGTCGGGCCGTTGGAATGGAACAACCTCGCCCGTTCCTTCGATGCGGTCCGCGTCACCTGGCCGAAGCTTGGCGGCGGGGTTGATGCCTTCGTCGGTTCGGTCGTGCAGATACAGCCCACGGCGCGAACCGGCTGGCACGCGAATCATTCGAGCACCGGCGACATTTTTGCCGGCGTCTACTCGCGTTTCGTTGCCCACGAAACGCTGAAGGTCGAGCCCTACGCGTTCTGGCGCCACAAGAAAGATGATACGCTCTACAGTGTTCCCGGCGCGGGCACCGCCCGGCCCTACGATGTCCCGCAGAAAGTCGCGACGCTGGGCCTGCGCTGGGCCGGCGGTCCGCCGGAAAAACTCGATGGCTTCGACTATGACGGCGAACTGGTGTGGCAGACCGGCGAGTCGCGCGGCCGGCAGCCGGTCGGCACCGCCCTGGTCTTCCCCGGCCCGGCCTGGATCGGTCACGACGCCTGGGCCCTGCATGCCGGCGTCGGCTTCACCACGAAGGCGCCGGGCCTGCCGCTGCGTTTGTACGGTGAGTTCAACTACGCCACCGGCGACCGGAATCCGGCCGACACGAAAACCCAGTCGTTTCTCAATCTGTTTCCGACCAACCACAAGTTCTACGGCGGCATGGACGTCTTCGCGTGGAAAAACATGCGGGAGTTTGCCGTCACGGCCGCCGCGACGTTTTCCAAGCAGACCAAGGCGCGGCTCGAACACCACCTTTTCGATCTCGCCAACACGAACGACACGTGGTTCCGCGCCAATGCCGTCACTCCGGTGCGCGCCCTCACGCCGGCCGCCCGCGCCGCGTCGGGCCGGGCCGGGCAGGAGACGGACCTCGTGGTCTCGCACACGGTCAACGCGCGGCTGACGTTTGATCTTGGTTTCTCGTACTTCGCCGCCGGCCGGTATCTCGCGCAGACCGGCGGCGCCAGCGATGCCCGCTTCGGCTATGCCCAGACCGTCTACCAATGGTGAGCAGACCATGAAACCCGACCGGACGCCCAAGCCGCGCACGCTCGATCTTCGGCCCCTGATTGCGCGCGGCGAGGAGCCGTTCGACCTGATTATGGAGACTGTCGCCGGCCTCAGATCCGGCGAGCGGCTGTTGATCATCACACCCTTTCTGCCGTCCCCGCTGATCGAACGCCTGCAGGCCGATGGCTTTCAAGCGCACCCCGAGCGCCGCCACGATGGGTCCTGGACCACCCTGTTTTCACCCGGTTGAAAACGTCCGCTCGGCGCCTGCCCGCCCGCGCGGGCCGCACGCCGTGCGCGCCTCGGACGCGAGAATCAAGCTGCTGGTGCTGGCACCGCAGCGAAAAGAAAGGTAACGCGGCCTTTTTTGCGCGACGGCGCCGCGCGGACCCGCTTAGTTCGTCGCATGCCCCACGACGTCTCGACGCTGCGCCAGACCGCCATCGCGGCCACCCTGCGCTCGTGTCAGTTCTTCTCGGGTCTGCCGGCCGGCGATCTCGCGGTGATCGCGAGTTTCGCCACCTTGCGCAGTCTGCCGCGGGACGGATATTTGTTTCGGGAAGGTGGACCGTCGGAAGGGTTCTACGTGGTGCAAAAGGGCGCAATCAACGTTCACCGGGTGAGTGCGACCGGGAAGGAGCAGGTGATCCACGTGTTCCGGGCGGGCGAATCACTGGCCGAAGCGTCGCTGGCCAGCGAGACCGGCTACCCGGCCAATGCCCGGGCCGTCGAATCCTCCTCGGTGCTGGTCGTACCAAAGGCGCCGTTTCTCGCCCTGCTCGCCGGCCGGCCTGATCTCGGGCTGCGGATGCTCGGCTCGATGAGCCAGCATCTGCGCGTGCTGGTTGGCCTGGTGGAGGACCTGACGTTGAAAGATGTCGAGACGCGTTTCATCAACTGGCTGTTGAAGCACTGCCCGTCTGACACCGCCGGGAAACCGGTGATCGAACTAGGCCGGACCAAGCGCGTGCTCGCGGCCGAGCTCGGCACCAGCAGCGAGACCCTTTCACGCACCTTTGCGCGCCTGCGCGCGAAGAAGTTGCTCGAGGTCAACGGCAACACCCTGCACGTGCGCGATTGCGCGGGACTGAGAGCCAGGTTCCACCATTTGCTGGGCGAGAACTGAGCCCGCGATTACCGGTGATCGCGCGTTCCGGCGATCAGAATCGAACCTGCGGCAGAGTGGTTCCGGTGTTCCGCTTCCACGTGCCGGATGGCCTCGGCGCGATGCTGGCACACGCCACAAAACGCCTCGATTTCCCGGCGGGCGATCTGGTGGATCACGAGGTTGAGCTCCGTGAGGGCAACGTCGCGCTCGATCGGCTCCAGATGATCGATGGCCGCCTGGGCCAGCACCAGTGACTCCTGCAAGGCCTGCTCGCCCGCCGCAAAGTAAAGCAGCAACGGATTTCGCCCGCAGGGACACACCGCCGCCGCCGGCGGCCGGAGCGGGCGGCGGCGCGAGGGCAGGTGCTCCAACGTGCGAAAAATCTCATCGAGCGTCCAGTCGAGCAAGTGGACCAGCGCGTCCGGGTTCGCCAGCGGCGTGTTGGCCCTCTCGGCGCGCAGCAAATCCTCCCAGCGCTCACGCACTTGCGGTCGCTGGGCGCGGAGTGCGCTCACCAAGGTTTCTTGCATGCCATCACTATGCGTGAAACCTGCGCCGCGTGCTGCGCGAGAGTTGCCAAACCTTGCGCAGCTCTTGTTGTGCAGTTCTTGCCCCGGCGTTTGCCGACAGTAAAAACGTATCGGAATTCCCGGGATGCGCCGCGATCGGCGCGCGTCCCGTCCGCGCCAAACTTCCGCATCCTACGGGCCGACCCGCTGCGTTTCCACCCAGCGCACCGCGTGCCGCATGAGCGCCGTCGCATCCTTCAGCTGGAGCTTCGCCTTGAGGTGCGAACGGTGCACATCGACCGTCTTCGGGCTGAGGTGCAGCTGCGCGGCGATGTCGCGCGTGCTCTTGCCCTGGCCAATCAGCTGGAAGACCTCGAACTCGCGGTCGCTCAATTTCTCGATCGGCGAGTGGGAACCCCGCGGCTTTCGACTTGAAAGTGAATCCAGGATACGCGCCGAAATCCGGGCGCTGACGTAGACCTCCCCCCGCAGCACCTGGCGAATGGCCGCGAGCAGATTTTCCCCGCCCGCCTCCTTCATGATGTAACCGCGCGCCCCGGCGCGGATGACGCGTTCTGCATACACCAGCTCGTCGTGCATCGATACGACGAGCACCGCCATGCTCGCATCCGCCGCCAGCAGATCCTTGATGAACTCCAGTCCGCTGCGGCCGGGCATCGTCAGATCGGTGAGCACAAGGTCGGGCTTTTTTTTTCGCAACTCCTGGAAGGCCGCCGCCGGGTCCCCCGCCTCGCCGCACACCATCAGGTCGGATTGGCGCTCGATGAGCTGCCCGAGTCCGGCCCGCATGAACGGGTGATCGTCGACCAGGAGAATGGTCCGGCGCGCGGACGCGGGCGCGTCGTTGGGCGGCGTGGATCCGGGCGGATGCGAAGTCATGGTTTGACGGCAAGGCGACAACGAATTGTAACACCACTCCCGCGTTTCGAGGCAATCGTCAACTCGGCGGCGATGGCATTGGCCCGATGCTGCATGACGCCAAGGCCGAGCCCGGCGCGCGGGGCGCGGGCTTTCGCGAGTCCGGCGCCATCGTCCGTCACCTCCAGCAGCAGGGTGTCGCTGGTCTGCTCGAGCCGGAGCACGATGTGCCGCGCCCGCGCGTGTTTAACGGCGTTGTTCACCGCCTCCTGCGCGATGCGGTACAGATGTCCGGCCACAAACGGGTCCGCGATCGCGATTGGCCCGGGGCACTGGAACTCGCATCGCACCCGCCCGAGGGCGTTGATGTGTTCCGTTAATTCGGTCAGCCCGATGGCGAGCGCTCCGGGATCGCTGCCGACGGGGACGAGACCACGCGCGAGAAACCGGGTTTGCACAATCGCCTCGCGCAACATCCGGCCCACGTAATCCAGCCGCTGCGCCAGCATCGGGTACGGCGCCGTGTCCTCCTTCAACGCGGTGCACATCAGCTCGATCGCGGTCAGTTGCTGGCCCAGCCCGTCGTGCAGGTCGGCGCCAATCGTGTGCCGTTCGCGTTCCCCGACGGCGAGAATCTCCCGTTCGAGCCGCTGATGCTCGAGCTGGGCCGCCGCCAGCGCCTTCCCCTGCGCCACCGCCGCCAGCGCCCGTTTCGCCACGGCCGGCAGGAGGTCGAGCATCCCGGAATCCTTCATCACATAATCGAGCGCACCCTGCTTCATCACCTCGACCGCCACTTTTTCGTCGCCCTGGCCGGTGACGACCACGAACGGCACAAGGTTTTTTTCCCGCTGCAGTTCCGCGACCAGCGCCGGTCCGCTGGCGTCCTGCAGTTTCAAGTCGAGCAGCATCAGGTCGGGGGTATGTTTTCCCAGCCATTCGCGCGCCGCCCGGCACGAACCGGCGGTCGCCACGTCGTAACCTTCGGTCCGCAGCGTCTCCGCCATCAGAATCAGGAGGCCTTCATCGTCGTCGACGACCAAGAGGTGAGGCGCATGATTCGTCGCTGGCACAGTCCGCATGTTCAGTGCCCGCTGACAGGCGGCACGAGCAACAGCATGACGAAAAGCCCCAGCCGGCGGATGGCCTCCGCGAAACGATCGTAGTCGACGGGCTTCTGGATGTAGACGTTGCAGCCGAGTTCGTGGCAGCGATCCACCTCCCGGCTGTCCTCAGTGGTCGTGAGCATGATGACCGGCAGCTTGCGCAGGGTCGCGTCCGACTTGAGCCGCCGCAGCACCTCGATGCCGTCAACCTTGGGCATGCGGATGTCGAGCAGGACCAGGTAGGTCTGGTTGTCGCTGTGCGGCCGGGTGAAGAAAAAATCCAGCACCGCCTGCCCGTCGCAGAAGTGTTCGATGGGATTCCGCAGACCGGCGGCCTCGAGGTTTTCGCGAATCAGGATCGCGTGGCCTTCATCGTCCTCGACGATCAGGATGGTCGGAGCGTTGTTCACGTCGGGTTGGGTCAAGGGCAAAGTCAGGCAGGTTGCCAGGCAGCATCCAGTGCCGGCAACGAAACAAAAAAGGTCGATCCCTCGCCGACCCGGCTCTCGACCCAGATCCGGCCCCGCTGCCGCTCCAGCACGCGCTGCGCGATGGTCAGACCAAGGCCCTCGCCGCCGGTCGCCCGAGGATCCAACCGGTGGAAAATGTCGAACACCTTGGCCTGGTGTTCGGCCGCTATGCCGATGCCATTGTCCACGACCGCATAAACCGCCTGGCCCGCGTCCACCTCGCCCCGAATCTCGATCCGCAACGGCCGGTCGGTTGCCCGATACTTCAACGCGTTGTCGATGAGGTTGGCAAAGACTTGGTTGGTCTGGACGCTGTCGCCCAGACAGCGGGGCAACGAACCGACGCGGACCTCGGCATTGGCCTCGTTGAGCTGAAATTTCATCACGGCCAGGATTTCGGCCACCACGACGTTCATCTCGAGCGGACGGATGTTCAGGGCCACCCGCCCGAGGCGCGAGTACCGCAAAAGGCCGGCCAGGAGGGCTTCCATCTTGTTCACCCCCGCGTTGATGAACCGCAGGGCTTGCGGAATCGCAACCTCGACCGGCTGTTTGATCGTGGCAACGGGAACGGACCCGGTGCCGGCGGCGGTCAGCGCGGTGCGGATCGTATCGCAGGCCCGGTTGAGCTGTTTGCCAAAGCCCTGCACGTTGACCAAGGGCGAGCGCAAGTCGTGCGACACCGTGTAAACGATAGTCTCTAGCTCCTTGTTCTTCTCGGCCAGATCGGCCGCGATCTGCTGCAGTTCCGCCTCGTACGCCTTGCGGCGCGTGATGTCGGTGCGGATGGCAACGTACTGCACCGGTTTCCCCGCGGCATCGAGGAACGGATAGATGGTCGTTTCCACCCAGTACAATGTGCCGTCTTTAGCCCGGTTCCTGATCTCTCCGTGCCAGACCTTGCCCCGGCCAATCGCCGCCCAAAGCTCGGCAAAAAATGCCTTGGGGTGATGACCCGAGTTGATGATGCGGTGGTCCTGGCCGAGCAACTCCCCGCGCGCATACTGCGAGATCGCGCAGAACTTGTCGTTTACATACGTTATTTTGCCGGTCGGATCGGTGATCGCGACAATGGAATGCTCATCGAGCGCAGCCTTGAGGTCGCGGAGCTCTTTCACGGTGGCCAGGAGCTCCGTCTCAAGCTTCCGGCGGGCCTCTGAGGGTGGTTCGCCGCCGGCCGCCTCGAGCGCCTGCAGGCGCGCGATGAGTTCGGTGTTGCTCAGCGTTGAGTAGTCGGCGGGGGACACAGCCCACAACCTTCACAATCCCGCCCGCCAGTCGCAAGGCCGGAACGCATTTTTACGCCAATCCGTTGCGACGCAGTCGAAGGCCGGGCGGCGCGGACACGCCGTCAGAGCCGACCCGCTGCCGCGGTGCGGCGCCTGCCCCAAATGCTCAGGGAGTTGCCATGGGGTCATGGGGTGAATTGTGACAGGATTGGCCGGAACGTCCGGGTGTCGCCGCCGCCTGAACGTCGAAAGCGAAGCAGCCGCGCGCCGACCCTCGACGGCTTCCCCGCTTCCGCCGTTTGTCACCATTCACCACATGGCCCCTTCGGCGCGGCGAGACGGAAACCGTGAGCCTCCGAATCCGGAAATCTTCCTGACCCCATCTTTCTGCCAAGCCTCGGAGTTTTGGCAAAAAAATGGGGGCAAAAATCTTCGAAGCATGCCAGGGGGGGTCAGGATTCATCCTGTACCTTATTTCAAGACGGCCAGCCAGCGCGCGGCTTTGCCAGAGGGGTGATGACGCAGCCGACTGACGTGTTTGCTGACGTAGCGTGAGGAGCCCATGGCGAGTTTTGCCGCCAGCCACCCATTCGATACGTCGGTCGAAGTCTTGAGATAAGTGGCCAGGGCCACTTTCCACGGTGCCGATTTGTGCATCGTTTTTCGCGCTTGGGCCGGCAATCGCACCATGGCCTTGGCCAGCGCCTCCTGCCAGCGCATCGCCCGCATTTCTTGCGCGCCGGCACTTTCCCACGCCCGGGCGTTCTCGGCCAGGGCGTGGTCTTTGACCAACGCGCTCTTGAATTCTTTCGACCCAATCGCCCATCCGCGAGTCAAAGACACGTAGGCGGCATTTTTTCCCGCGGGCCCTTCCGCCGCCTGCCAGGCCAGGTAGTCTCGATAACACTTTCGCCCCATCACGGTGTCAGGCAGGTCGCCGGCCGCACTTAGCGCCGCCTCGACCCGTAACGAACGGGGGCGTCGATTCGGGTGGGCCAGGTACCAATAACTCGAGTAACGATATACGTTCAGGCACCCGACCGGAAGGACCCCCGCCCGCACCGGGTTGAGATGCAAATAGTGACAGACTTGGCCCAGGGCATCGCCCTCTTCAACAAGCAGTGCCTTGTAGCGTCCCTGAAACAGGTGACCGTGCTCGCCGCGCAGGCGGTTGAACCGGTTTGCAAAGGTCGCCTGCAGCCAGTGCATGCCAGTCACCAAGTTACCCTGCGGCGTTTCGACCGCTAGATGGTAGTGGTTACTCATGATCACAAATGCATGCAGGATCCACCCATTTCGGACGCAGGCGTCGAGCAGGCAGGCTTCGAAGGCCGCTTTTGTCCGCGCGTTGCTGAACACCCACGCACGGTAATTGCCGCGGTTAATCACGTGATAAATCGCGCCGGGAAATTCGAGTCTGAGTTTTCGGGCCATGCGTCGGACGCGACCAGTATTGGCGAGAGCCCGCGCTGCCATGCGAGCGCGACTGCCACCCAATTCGTGGTGTCCCGTCAATACGCCGGCTCCTCGCCCGACCACGCGAGTGCAGCCGACCGCTTCAGACCCCCGTCCCGTTTATCGGAATGACATTATTGGAGGTGCAAAGTGAAACCTGACCCGTTCTCAGGCCCCCGCTGATTATCGGGCCGGTCCAACGGGGAGAGGGGATTCCCGATTCTCCCGAAAGACTTTGGCGAAACACCGGCCGTCCCCTACCGGCATAGGGAAAACCCTTAGCGAGATACCGCCGGGGCTCCAATATCCAGTCGGCCGTCCTCATGGTAGACTTGACCCGCATGAAAACCGCGTCCCACCCGCTTCCCGTTTCAAGCGCGCCCCCCCACCACGGTGACATCGTCGCCCGGCTGCAAAAAGCCGAGATTTTCCGAGAATATCAACGGGCCTTCCAGACCGCAACCGGCCTGCCCCTTGTCCTGCGGGCCGCCGGGTCGTTTCAGCCGCCCTTGCGCGGGTCCAAGCAGATCAATCCGTTTTGCGCGCTGATGGCTGATACCAGCAAGGCCTGCGCCGCTTGTCTGGAGTTGCAGCAGCGCGCCGAGGACCACGCGATCCACGGCAGCGCGACCCTGCAATGCTTTGCCGGGCTGAGCGAATCGGTCGTGCCGATCCGCATCGGCGAGCACGTCGTGGCCTATCTGCAGACCGGCCAGGTTTTCCTGCGGCCGCCGACCCAAAAACGCTTCCGCGCCGCGGTCGAGCAGCTGGTGAAGTGGAACCTTGCGGTCGATATTGCCAAGCTCGAGGAGGCGTATTTCAAGACCCGCGTCCTGACCAAGTCCCACTACGATGCCGCGCTCCAGCTGGTGTCCAGTTTCGCGCATCACCTGGCGCTGATCAGCAACGAGCTGATGATCAGCCAGAGCACGGCGGAGCCACCGGTGGTCAGCAAGGCGCGCGCCTATATCGCCGAACACCTGGGGGAACCGCTTTCGCTCACCCAGGTGGCACGGGCGGTGAACATGAGCTCGTTTTACTTCTGCAAGGTTTTCCGGGCGGGCACGGGTGTCAGGTTCACCGACTACCTGGCCCGGGCGCGCGTCGAGCGGACCAAGCAACTCCTGCTGCAACCGCACATGCGCGTCAGTGAGGCCGCCTTCGAAGCCGGGTTTCAGTCGCTGTCGCAGTTCAATCGCGTCTTTCGGCGCATCGCCGGGGAGTCGCCCTCGACCCACCGCGAGCACTTGCACGGCACGGAATCCGCCCCCCGGAGTTCTCTGGCATTTGCCGCCTGACGGACCTCCCCCGCAATAAATGCACAGCCATCGCCAAGGGCTGCGGAGCCGCCGCCAGCCTTCCTGCCTACATTGGAATTGAGACCAATCCGGAGGGAAAATGAAAAATATTCTATCGCCTCTATCCGAACCTTTTCCACCGTCATCCCTTTGCCGTCCGTTGCTCTGAGCAGGAAAAATAAACACCAACACCATGGCCGTCGTTCCCCTTACTCTCACCATCAGCCTCTGCCTTGTTTTCACCTTCGTGGTCTTCTTCCTGAGCGAGCACGCCCGCGGGCGGCTCAGCAGCGTCGAGCGTGATTCGCTCCTGCCGCTGGCGGACGAAATTCTCCGGCCGGCGCAGGCGACCGACTCGAATGACGCGACCCGGCCTGACCGCAACCGCCGAAGCGGTGGCGGCCCGACCGGCCCCGGCGCCCTCAAGCGCGGACGCTGAGGCGTTTGCGTTCCCTTTCCCTGAGTGTCCCCCCTGCCCATGCCCGCTCGAAAAATTGCCATTGAATTTAACGACAAAGTTGTCCGCCAGTTCCTCCTCGCCACGATCGTGTGGGGCGCCGTCGGCATGCTGGTCGGCGTCCTCGTCGGCTCGCAGCTGAATTTCTGGCAACTCAACTTCAACACCGCCTGGCTGAGCTTCGGCCGCCTGCGACCGCTGCACACCAACGCGGTCATCTTCGCGTTCGTCGGCAACATGATGTTTGCCGGCGTCTATTACTCGACGCAACGGCTGGTCAAGGCGCGACTGGCGAGTGATTTCCTGTCCGCGCTGCACTTCTGGGGCTGGCAGGCGATCATCGTCGCCGCCGCCATCACCCTGCCGCTGGGGCTCACGCGCGGCAAGGAATACGCCGAACTGATCTGGCCGATCAACATCGCCGTCGCGCTCATCTGGGTGGTGTTCGGGGTTAATTTCTTCTGGACGCTTGCGCGCCGCCGCGAGCCCAGCCTCTACGTCGCGATCTGGTTCTACATCGCGACGATCGTCACGGTCGCGATGCTCTACATCGTCAACCACCTCTCGCTGCCGACGAGCTTTACGCACAGCTACCCCATCTTTGCCGGCGTGCAGGACGGGCTGGTGCAGTGGTGGTATGGGCACAACGCCGTGGCCTTCTTCCTCACCACGCCGATCCTCGGCATCATGTATTACTTTCTCCCGAAGGCCGCGGAGCGTCCCGTCTACTCCTACCGCCTTTCGGTTGTCCACTTCTGGTCCCTGGTTTTCCTCTACATCTGGGCCGGCCCGCACCATCTCCTGAACACCGCCCTGCCCGGCTGGCTCCAGACCCTCGGCATGACGTTCTCTTTGATGCTCTGGGCGCCGTCTTGGGGCGGGATGCTCAATGGTCTCCTCACCCTGCGGGGCGCATGGGACAAGCTCCGCACCGATCCAGTGCTCAAGTTCATGGCCGCCGCGGTCACCTTCTACGGCATGGCGACGTTCGAGGGACCGCTCCTGGCGATCAAGTCGGTCAACGCGCTGGGCCATTACACCGACTGGATCATCGGCCACGTGCACGCCGGGGCGCTCGGTTGGAACGGTTTCATGGCCGCCGGCATGGTTTACTGGATGCTCCCGCGCCTCTGGAACAAGCCGCTGCACTCCGTGCCGCTGGCCAATGCCCACTTCTGGATCGGCACCGTCGGCATCCTGCTCTACGTCGCCGCGATGTGGACCAGCGGCATCACCCAGGGCCTGATGCTCAACGCCACGACCGAAAACGGCACCGTGCTGGCCTACCCCAACTTCCTCGACACGCTCAACACCATCCGCCCGCTCATGCTGATGCGGGTCATCGGCGGCGGACTCTATCTCACCGGCTGGCTCCTGTTGGTTTACAACCTGTGGCAGACCCTGCGCGGGGCGGTGCCGGTCAACGGCTCGGTCGAGGTCTATGCCGATGACGAGCCTCATGCGGGCGGGAAGATCGGCTTCTTGGCCACCTTCCTCAACCCGCCCGTGATTTTCTCCATCGTCGGTGTCGTGTTTTCCTGCGTCTGGATGTTCAGCGCCGACGCGATCAGCATCGCCGGCCTGGTCGGCACGATGCTCTGCGCAATCCTCGCCTACGCCCACTGGGAATCGCGGGGCAAGGCCTGGGGCGACTGGTACGACCGGCTCCTGATCAACTCGCTGCCGTTCACCATTCTCACGGTCCTCGCGGTCGTCGCCGGCGGGATGATCCAGATCATTCCAACGGTGATCACGCACCGCGGCGCCAACGTCGAGGATCGCCGGCAAATCCCCTACACGCCGCTCGAACTCGCGGGCCGCGACATTTATGTGCGGGAAGGCTGCTATACGTGCCACTCGCAGATGATCCGCACGCTCGTGCCCGACGTGCTCCGCTATGGCGACTACTCGCGGCTCGGCGAGTCGATCTACGACCACCCATTTCAATGGGGCTCCAAGCGCAACGGCCCCGACCTCGCCCGCGTCGGCATCAAGTATCCAAATGTCTGGCACCTGCGCCACATGGAGGAGCCGCGCTCCATTTCCGTCGGTTCCAACATGCCCGCTTATCCGTGGCTGCTGGCCAACCCAACCGACGTCGGCATCCTCCCCGCCAAAATCGCCGCGCAGCGCACCCTCGGCGTGCCCTACCCAGCATGGAGCGACCAGCAGATCAGCGACGGCATCGCGCAGCAAGCCAGGGTCATCGCGGCTGACCTCAAGACTGCCGGCGCTTATGTGGCCCCGGAGAAGGAAATCATCGCCTTGATCGCGTATTTGCAGCAGCTCGGCAAATTCGAGACGGTGGGCCGAAAGTGACCTCAAAGTAGCCGGTAGCGAGTAGCGGGTAGCGAGCATCCAATCCCCAAACCTACTCTCCACTCGCCACACACTTCACACGACTCACCACTCACTCCTCACGACTCACTCCTGACTACTCACTACTCGCTACTTCTTCCCCATGTTCCGCCGCCTCCTCTTCGAAGATGCCGCCGCGCTTTTCACGCTGGTGGCCTTCATCACCGCCGTCTCGATTTTCGTGACGATTACTTGGCGCGCCCTCCGCATGAAACGGCCCCAGCTCGAACACTTCGAACAGCTTCCCTTCGCCACCGCCACTCCTTCCGCCCGCCATGACACCGATGCCGACCACCCCGCCTGAAGATCCTGTCCGCCCGCACTCCTACGACGGAATTCAGGAATACGACAAGCGCCTGCCGAACTGGTGGCTCTACACCCTTTACGCCACCGTCGTGTTCTGGGTCGGCTATTGGGGCTACTACGAGTGGTTCCGCGTCGGTCCGGCTGACTCCGTGGTGGTCGAGCAGGCCATCTCCCGGATCGAGGCGACAAAATTGGCGTCGACCTCGAAAATCGATGATGCCAGCCTTTGGAAGATGAGCCAAAACCCGGTATTCGTCAGCGCGGGGAAGGCGACCTTCGAGACCAACTGCGCCGCGTGCCACCTCGTCAGTATGCGCGGCAAGGGGGAAAATCCGACTGCAATCGGACCCGATCTGACGGACACGACGTGGATTTACGGTGGCAAGCCGACCCAAATCTACGACCTCATCACCAAGGGCGTCCTCATCAAGGGCATGCCGACGTGGGGCCCGGTTCTCGGCGCGAAGAAAATCAGCGAGTCCGTGGCCTACATCCTGAGCAAGCACAAGGAAGGCGAGCCCATCATCGCCGATCCTTCCGCCCCGAAGTGATCGAATGGCGAATGAACCCAAAGCCCAAATCCCGAATCGCGGTGTCGCTCCGTCCTCCCCGCGTACCTCTGGCGATTTGCCCCGCGGCGTTCGTCATTCGCATTTCCCGAGTCCGGATCTCGATTCGGTAACCACCATCCGGTCGGACGGATCCCGGGCGTTTCTCTTTCCCACCGAAACGCACGGGCGGTTCACTTCGGCGCGCAACGGGACCGCGTTCGCGCTGATTGCGTTCTACCTCTCGCTGCCGTGGATCAAGATCAACGGCTATCCGGCGGTGTTCCTCGATATCGCGGACCGCCATTTCCACCTGTTTGGGCTCACGTTCCCCGCCCAGGACATGTGGTTGCTGTTCTTCGTCATCACCGGCCTCGGGTTTTCCCTCTTTTTCATCACCGCGCTGCTCGGCCGGATCTGGTGCGGCTGGGCCTGTCCGCACACGGTGTTCCTCGATCACGTCTACCGACGAATCGAACGCTGGACCGAGGGCGATGCGGTGCAGCGCCGTCTCCTTGATTCCGCACCGCCCTCCCCGACCAAGTTCGCTAAGCGAACGGTCAAACACGCGCTCTACTTCCTGGTCTCGGCGGTGATCATGCACTTGTTTCTGGCTTACTTCGTATCGTTGCCCGAGGTCTGGCACATGATGCGCGCCGCGCCCACGGAACACTGGGGCGCGTTTGCCTTCATGGCCGTGTCGACAGGAATTCTCTACTTCAACTTCGCCTGGTTTCGGGAGCAGCTCTGCATCGTGATCTGCCCTTACGGTCGGATTCAGTCCGCGCTCGTAGATGAGCACTCGCTGGTCATCGGCTACGACGCCCGGCGCGGTGAGCCCCGCGGCAAGGCGCACCACGCCAAGGCGGGCCAGGCCGCCGCCGCCGCGGTCAAGTCGGGCCTGCCTGCCGAAGCCTTGGCGAAAACAGGCGACTGCGTCGACTGCAACCGTTGTGTTCATGTCTGCCCGACCGGGATCGACATCCGCCAGGGCCTGCAGATGGAATGCGTCGGCTGCACCGCCTGCATCGACGCGTGCGACGACGTGATGACCCGCCTGCAGCGCCCGCGCGGTCTGATCCGTTACGACTCGCAAATCGCATTTGCCGGTCAGCGCACCCGCTGGCTCCGACCCCGCACGATTCTCTACTTCGTGCTGCTCATGGTCGGTATGAGCGTCATGACGTGGGCCCTGTCGACGGTAAAGCCGGCCAACCTCGGCGTCACGCGCATGACCGGCGCGCCCTACATCGTCGACACGACCACAATCCGCAACCAGTTCCTGGTGCGGATCGTGAACAAGCGAAATACTCCGGCACGGTTCACCCTGCACGTCCGCCACGTCCCCGCCGAACTGCGGCGCGTCGGTTTTGAAACCGACGTCGAGGTGGGACCGATCGGCGAACTCGTCCAGCCCTTGATCGTGCAGATGCCGCGCGGCACCTACGCCGGGCCCTTTCATTTCGAGGTGCGGGTCGAGGGCGGCGGCGGGAAATACCACCTTGAGCGCGAGGTGGAATTCCTCGGCCCCGAAGCCCGGCTCCTGCGCGAAGAAGAAGAGGAGAAACGTGGACGCAAGTAAGGCCGGAAATCCGCCCGATCGCGCTCCGGCCCGCCCGCCATCGCGGCTTTGGCTCTGGGTCGTCGCGGTGTGTGCGCTGCAGGTCGCCGCGTGGACCGCGTGGTTCATCATCGCCGCGCAAAACCGGGTCCAGGAGGTTCCGCTCGCGACGAAAGGGGGGCCGTAGCAGTGCCTCGCAACCCGAAATTCACCATGATTTGTACTGCTATACTACAGGATCCTTCCGCGCGGCGCGGAATGCGCCCAAGGCAGTGTAGCCACGAAAAGGCACAAAAAGCATCTGTCCTGCCTGCTGGAGACTTCCGGGCGCCTATAGGCGCCGTGCAAGCCGCATTCGCTCACCAATTTTTCGCGCCTTTTTGTGGCCAAGATCTCTGGGATTCTTTGGCCCTTCGCATTTGGAATTTGATATTTCTTCGCTGCGTCGTCCGACAACCTGGCCTTTCGCCAATGAGATTTTGCGTTCGAGGAATCTAGACCGCCACCCCGCCTGATGGAACTTGCCGCCGTCAATTCTCCCGCCGCCGCCTTCGTTGCCGGTCTCGTCACGAGCCTGCATTGCGCCGGCATGTGCGGGCCGCTGGCGTGTGCGATCATGCCGGTCCGCGGTCCGGCCGGCGCGCCCGGCACGGCGCCGGAGACCGTGAGCACGGTCTACCACCTGACGCGACTCACCAGCTACGTTGCGCTGGGCGCGATTACCGGCGGACTCGGCCAGGCGCCGCTCACGTGGTTTTCCCATTCGGCGCTGCGCTGGCTCCCGTGGGTGTTCGTGCTTTTCTTCGTCGCCCTCGCGCTGCGCTGGGATCGTTACGTGCCGAAGCTCGCGCTGATCGGACCGCTGGCCTGGCGGCTTCAAGCTTGGATCCGCGGTCGTTCACATCTCGGATCCGCCGCCCTCCTTGGTTTCGCCACGCCGTTGCTGCCCTGCGGCCCGCTCTACTTTCTGGTCGCGCTGGCTCTGCTTTCCGGATCCATGCTGCGCGGGGTCGAGTTCATGCTCGCGTTTGGCTTGGGCACCGTGCCGCTCCTCTGGCTCGCCCAATCGCAGTTTCAATGGGTCCGGCAAAAGCTCTCGCCGCTCTGGCTCGGCCGCGTGCGCGTGACCCTCGCCCTCACGACTGCTGCGATTATCGCCTGGCGGCTGCGCGCCACCCTCGGGCTGCCTGGCCCCGATCCGGCCTCGTTCATCTGCCACTGAGCATGAGTGCGCCGGCCCAAGGTAGCGCGGCACTTCAGCCCTGCACTTAACCCACATCGCGATCCCGCTAGACAATTTCGGTGCGACCCGCCACGGTGCCTGGCAATGCCACGCTCCATCATGGTCTCCGGCCGCGTCTTTACCGACGA
>JBIJCX010000217.1:0-13943 GCA_044344465.1 Opitutaceae bacterium | reverse complement strand
GTCTCGCGCGTCCACAATCTGCCCTACGCCGACGCCGACCGCCTCGCCAAGATGGTCCCGGACGAGCTCAACATCACGCTCGAGTCGGCGGTGGCAAAGTCCGCCGAGCTTCGCGACGAGGTGACCAAGAATCCGGTGGCCAAGAAGATCTTCGACCAGGCCCTCGTCCTCGAGGGCATGGTGCGCAACACGGGGAAACACGCCGCCGGCATCATCATCACCGACCGGCCGCTCGACGAGTTCGTGCCCCTCACCGAGCAGGAAGGGGACGTCACGGTCCAGTTCGACATGAACGCGGTCGGCAAGCTCGGGCTGCTCAAGATGGATTTCCTCGGCCTGAAGACCCTGACGGTCATCGCCGACGCCGTGGAGAACATCCGGCGCACGGCCGACCCGAAGTTCGACATCGAGACCATCCCGCTCGAGGACGCGAAGACCTTTGCGCTGCTCAACTCGGGTCGCACCACCGGCGTGTTCCAGCTCGAGTCGGGCGGCATGCAAAACCTCTGCCGCCAGATCAACCTGTCGACCATCGACGAAATCGTCGCGCTCATCGCGTTGTTTCGCCCGGGCCCGATGGAGTGGATTCCCGACTACATCCGCGGCAAGAAGGATCCGAGCACCGTCCGGTTTCCCCACCCGCTGCTCGAGGATGTCTGCCGGGAGACCTACGGCGTGATGGTGTATCAGGAGCAGGTCATGGAGGCGGCGAAGGTCATCGCCGGCTACACCCTCGGGGGCGCCGACATGCTGCGGCGCGCAATGGGCAAGAAGGACAAGGAGGCGATGGACAAGGAGCGGGCCAAGTTCGTCGCCGGCGCCAAGCGCGTGAACGGCATCGAAGAGAAAATCTCCGACGCCATCTTCGACATCCTCAACAAATTCGCCGGTTACGGTTTTAACAAATCGCACTCCGCCGCCTACGCCATTCTCAGTTATCAGACGGGTTTCCTGAAGGCGAACTACCCCGTGCAATTCATGGCGGCGATGCTCAGCTCCGAGCTCGGCAACTCGGAAAAGGTGTCGCACTTCGTCGCGGAGTGCGAAGCGATGGGATTGAAGGTGCTGGGGCCGGATGTGAACGAATCGCGCGAGATGTTCACGCCGGTGTTTCGCGGCGCCGTTGCGCCGCGAAACACTTCAACTTTCAACTCTGAATCTTCAACCGGCCAAAGCGAATCCGCGATTCGCTTTGGTCTGGCCGGCATCAAGGGCGTCGGCGAGCTCGCCGCCCAGAAAATCATCGAGGAACGCGAGAAGAACGGACCCTTTGCCGACTTTGCCGACTTTGTTTCGCGCGTCGATGCCCGCGCCCTGAACAAGCGGGTGCTCGAACACCTCGTGAAAACCGGGGCCTTCGATTTCAGCGGTGCGGCGCGCAAGCCGTTGTTCGACGGCATTGACGGCGCCCTGTCCGGCGCCGCCGCCCAGGCCCGCGACAAAGCGGCGGGCCAGCACAGTTTCCTCGACATGCTGGCCGCGGCCGAGCCTCCGGCTCGGGATCTCAAATCTCAGATCTCAGATCTCAAATCCACCGGCGACGCCGGCGGCGCGACCGATTTCACCTCCGTCGAACGCCTCGCCTTCGAGAAGGAGCTCCTGGGTTTCTACGTCTCGGGCCATCCGATGAACCTTTACGCGGGGCTCGCCGAGGCCATCGACAGTTTCGCGGTCGACGAGTTGCTCCAGCAGGGCGATCGCACCGAGTTCCGGCTCTGCGGCATCGCCAGCAATCTCGTGAAGAAGCTGTCGAAAAAAGACAACCGCCCCTGGGTCGCCTTCACGCTGGCGACGAAGCGGGCGTCGCTCGCGCTCAACATGTTTGCCGACGCGTACGCCGCCTACGGCACTACGCTCGCGGAGAACGCGGTCGTGCTTGTGCAGGGCAATATCATCGTGAATCAGGAGGGGGCGCGGATCAACGTGAAGGAGTGTTATCCGCTCGATGCGCAGGTGGCCGGCCTCGTGCGCAAGGTCACCTGGCTCCTGCATCCGGGGCATCGCGAGCTCCCGGCCTTTCTGCACCAGCTCCGCGAAACCCTCAACCGGCAATCGGGTGATACCCGCGTCGAATTCGGTTTTCTTTTCGACGGTCGCATCGCGCCGATCGCCGAGGCGAGCCCGGCCCTCGCCTGGAGACTCAGCGGCCCAGCCTTCCAGGAATTGCGCGCCCATCCCGCCGTCGCCGGCATCCAGATCGAGACCAAGCGAATGGAGCTGAAACAGGATCGCCGCTGGGCCAAGCGATAGAACCCGGCGGGCGCCATCGCGCCTGCGCCGCAACCCAACCGCGGATTTGCCGGGCGCGGGCAACGCGCGCCCGCATTCGCCGCTTCCTCTTTGCGGGTTTTTCGTGTGTCTCGTGGTGATCTCATGCCCGACCAAGCCACGCTCAACCACGCCGCGCACGTCCTCGCGGCGATTTCCGCCGACCAGCGCGCCGACACCGCGTTGCGGTTCTACTTCGAGAATCACCGCTACCTCCAGCCGCCCGCCAAGCGCGCCATCAGCCACACGGTTTTCGCCTACTTTCGCTGGCTCTCCTGGCTCGACCCCAAAGCCTCCCCGCAAAAACGCCTCGAACAGGCGTCCGCCCTTCACGCCCGGTTCACGGCCGATGCAAAATCCGTCAAGAGCGAAGCCCTCGCCAAGTTCGCCGTCCCGGCCTGGCTTGCCACCGAAATGGATCTGCCCGCCGACTACCTGCGCCAGCTCCAGCGCGACCCGCCGCTCTGGATCCGGGCGCGTCCCGGCCAGCGTGACTCCCTCGCCAAATCGCTTTTCGCCTGCGAACCCACCGACCGCGCGCCCGATGCCCTCCGCTTCACCGGCACCCAGGATCTCTTCAAGACCGAGCAGTTCAAGACCGGCGAATTCGAAATCCAGGATCTCGCTTCGCAACTCGTGGGCCACGCCGCGTCGCCCAAGCCGGGCGAAACGTGGTGGGACGCCTGCGCCGGCGAAGGCGGCAAGACGCTCCACCTCGCCGACCTCATGCAGAACAAGGGCGTCGTCTGGGCCACCGACCGCAACGAGAAGCGCATCGACACCCTCAAGCGCCGCGCCGCGCGCGCCAAACTCTTCAACTACCGCACGGAATTCTGGGACGGCGGTTCGCGGCTTCCGACCAGGATCAAGTTCGACGGCATCCTGCTCGACGCCCCCTGCAGCGGCGTCGGCACCTGGCAGCGCAACCCGCACGCTCGCTGGACCACCACGCCCGACGACGTGCGCGAACTTGCCGCCACCCAGCGCGTCCTGCTCGAGAACATCTGCGGTTCGCTCAAACCCGGCGGTCGCCTGATCTACGCCGTCTGCACCCTCACCCGCAGCGAAACCACCGCGGTGGCGGACGCCTTCACCGCCGCGCACGCCGAGTTGGAACCGCTCCCGGTGTTCGACTCCCAGCCCTCCGCTCCCGGCTCTCAGGTTCGCCTCTGGCCCCACGAGCTCAACGCCAACGGCATGTTCATCGCCGCGTGGCGGCGGCGTTGACGTTTACCGCCCACCGCAGCATCTTCCCGCCATGCTCTCGACCCAAGCACGTCCGATCACGCGCCATGAGTATGCGCTGATCCCTTTCGGGGCGCCGAACTACCAACTCATCGAGGGAGACCTCGTCATGGCCCCGTCCCCCAATATTTCTCACCAGGACATTGCCGGTCGCCTCTATCGCATGATCGGCAACTTCCTCGATACCCATCCCCTCGGCCGCGTTTTCATCGCACCAGCAGACGTGCATCTCTCCGACCTCAACGTCTACCAGCCCGACCTGCTCTTCGTCCGCCAAGAAAACCACTCCATCATCGAGGAGCACGGCATCGAGGGTGCGCCCGATCTCGTGGTCGAAATCCTTTCCAAAACCAGCGTGAAATATGACCTGGGCGTAAAACGCACCGTCTATGCCCGCACCGGCGTCGAAGAACTCTGGATCGTCGATCCGGCTAAGCGCACGCTCGCGCTCTATCGACTGGGTGAAAACGCCGACACGCCCGCCGCCACTTATCGCGCCAAACAGCAGTTCACGAGCACGCTGCTGCCGGGGCTGGCCATCGATCTCGCAGCCGTATTTGCTACGTAGCCCCCGCCAGCCGCCAGCGGAAAAAATCTCCGCCGCCACCGTCCGCACGGACTTCAACGACCTGCTCGCAGTCGTCCACTATACGCGCGCCGCGCATGGCCTCGGCCTGTGGGCTTCTGAACGCGCGCTAATCGAACGCTTCTTCCCTGGACGCGACGCCTTGCTGCTCGAAGCCGGTTGCGGCGCCGGCCGGGTCACACTCGGACTTTGGACGCTCGGCTATCGGCGCATCACCGCGTTCGATTTCGCCGAGGAACTGGTCGACCAGGCGATCAGCCTCGCGGCCGAACGCGGCGCCGGCGGCATCGAGTTCCTCGTCGCCGATGCCACCGCCCTTCCCCCAACCCTGAGCCCTTCCTGGCCGTCCACAACCGCCCCGTTCCCCCCCGATCCGGCCAGGCCAGTTTGTCATCCAATGGATGACAAAGCGGGCTTCGCCGGGGCGCTCTTCATGTTCAACGGGCTGATGCAGATTCCGGGGCGCGTGCAGCGCCGCGCGGCGCTGCGCGAGCTCCATCGCGTGTGCCGGCCGGGTGCGCCGCTGCTCTTCACCACCCACGATCGCGACTCCAGTCCGATGGAGCAGGCACTCTGGCGGCTCGAGAAAATGCGCTGGCTCTGCGGCGAACAGGATCCCCGCCTGGTGGAATTCGGCGACCGCTACTTCGAGGATCAGGCCGGCCGCACCTTCATGCACCTCCCCGACCGGCGCGAAATTCTCGACGACCTCGCCGCTACCGGCTGGGCCCACACCTTCGATGCGATGCGCAAGGAGGTCGCGCCGGAATCGTTCGCCGTGCGCGAGTTTTCCGACGAGTGTCGTTTCTGGTCCGCGCTCCGGTCGTAGCCTGGTCTTCCTTTCCGCCATGCACACCCGTGTCATTCTGCTCTGCACCCTCCTCACGCTGTCACTCGCCGCCGCGACTCCGGAATACCCCAAAATGGGTCCGGACATCTACGACCCCAAGGCCGACGGCACGGCGCAGATCGCCGCCGCACTCACCAAGGCCTCGGCCGGCAACAAACACGTGCTGCTGATGTTCGGCGCCAATTGGTGCATCTGGTGCCACCGGCTGCATGCGACCTTCGCGAAGGATCCGGGCGTGGCGAAAGCACTGCGCGAAAACTTCGAGGTCGTGTTGATCGACGTGAACACGCGCAACGGCACCAAGCGCAATGCGGACGTCGATGCCCGTTATGGCCATCCCATCGCCCAAGGCCTGCCCGTGCTGGTCGTCCTGGACACCAAGGGCAAACCGTTGACCACCCAGGAGACCGGCGCGCTCGAAGACGGCGACAAGCACAGCCCGAAAAAGGTGCTGGCCTTCCTCGAACGCTGGAAGCCGAAGCGATAGGTGAACCGACCGCGGTCGCGGCCAGGGACCAAGGACCTCGGCATCACGCCGATTGACCAGATCCGGCCGCCCACCGCATCAGGCCGCCGCGGAAGGCCGGGAAGCCCGCACCACTCAGCAAGGCGAAATCGACATCGTCGGCCGACAGGATGACCCCTTCCTCGAGACACCGGCGGGCTTCATCGACCATCACGCCCATCAGGTAGCCGGCAATGTCACCGCGGGCAGGCCTCGCGCCGTCAATTGCCCGCTCCGCGTGGAGCGCCAGCACTTCGGCTTCGTTCAAGATCTCGCGCCCGCCTTCGTAGCGGTAAAAGCCCCGGCTCGTGCCGTTCTTCCGTCCCTTCAAACCCGCCGCCAGCATCCGCCGGCAGGCCGTCGCGCGTGCAAGCCGCCCGGGAAAGTAATGCTGCAGCTCGTCAAAAATAAAATCGGCCACATCCACGCCGACCTCGTCGATCAACCGCAGCGGTCCCATCGGCCAGCCAAACTCGCGCATCGCCGCGTCGATTTCGCCCGCGGCGGCCCCCTGCTCCCACAACCGCACCGCCGCGTTGAGGTAAAAGAACAGCACGCGCGTGACGAGAAAGCCCGGCGAGGAACGGCAGATGACGGGCGTCTTGCCCAGCGCCCGCACCAGCCCGAGGGCCCTCTCCGCCGTCTCGCGCGACGTTTGCCGGCCCACGACCAGCTCGACGAGCGGCATCCGGCTCACCGGGTTGAAAAAATGGATACCGAGCGTCCGCGCCGGATGGGGGACGTGGCCGGCGATTTCCTCAATCGGGAGCGCGGACGTGTTTGACGCCAGCAACGCCGCCGGACCCACCACGTCCGCGAGCTCACGGAAGAGCGCCCGTTTGGCCGCGGCGTTTTCGACGATCGCTTCAATCACCAGGTCACAGCCGGAAAACCCATCCCAGGTCGTCGTGGTCGTCACGCGCCCGAGTCCGGCGGCCGCTTCCCCGGCGGACAGCTTTCCGCGCATCGTCGCCTCCTCGAACAGCCGCTGAATTACGCCGAAGCCGCGCGCGACGAGTTCCGGCTGCACGTCGCGCATCACCACTTCAAGCCCTCCCGCCGCGAGCGCTTGGGCGATGCCGGATCCCATCACGCCCGCGCCGATGACGCCGACGCGTCGGATCGGCAGCACGGAAATCAGGGGCCGTGGTGGTTCAGTTGCCGCAACCGAAAACCAGCCGTCGAGGGTCCGTTTCTTCGCGGTGTTCCGCAGGAAAAAGGCATGAATCAAATTCTTGGCGACCGCCCCGACCGTGATCTCCCCGAACACCGCGGCCTCGATTTCCAGGGCCTGGGTCAGCGGCAGCGAGGCCGTTTGCTCGACCACATCGATCGCCGCGAGCCACGCCGGTTGCCGACCGCGGGTCTTCGCCCGGGTCGACTCGCGCAGGCTGGAGAAAAATTCCGGCTGGGCGGCGGCGGGAACGGGCCGCGCCGGGACGCCTTCGGCCGCCAACCGGAGGGCCGCCGCCTTCGCCTCGGCTCTGAGTTCTTCGAACCCGACCACACAATCCACCAAACCCACGCGCCGCGCGTCGGCCGCGTTGAGCAACTGCGCCTGGAGGATGTGAGTGAGCGCCAGTTCGGCGCCGATGAGCCGCGGCAACCCGACCGTTCCACCCCAGGAGGGAATCAGCCCGAGGCCGGCCTCCGGAAAACCGATCCGCGTCACCGGCGCTTCGCTCGCGATCCGCCAGTGGCAGGCCAGCGCGAGTTCGAGGCCGCCGCCGGCACACGCCCCGTGAATCGCACCCACCACCGGCACCGGAAAATCCACGAACTGCTGGCACAACTGCTGCCCGGCGCACGCATACGCGGTGGCGGTGCCGGCATCCGTCAGCGTCGCCAGCCATTTCAAATCTCCGCCGGCGCTGAAATTTCGCTCCTTCCCGCTGATGAAGACGAGCGCCTTGGGCGGCTGGCGGGCCGCCAGCCGGATGACCGACGCAAGCTCGGCCCGGATCGCGGCGGTGATCACGTTCGCGGTGCCCGCCGGATCATCGAGCTCGAGCCAGCCCACACCGTCACCATCCAACTGATACCTGCCCGCCGGCACCGGGTTCACGCGGAGTCCGGGCGGGCCAGCGCCGCGATCGCCTCAAACGCCTGCGGATTTTCGACACTCGTCAGATCCCCGACCGCCTGGCCGAGGAAGGCCCGGGCCATCGCCGCGCGCACAATCTTGCCACTGCGTGTCTTCGGCAGCGCCGCCACCACGAAAACATGCTTCGGCGCGAGCGGCTTGCCGAGTTGCTGCGCGACATGGGCGATGAGCTCGCGCTCACCCGGCGCCCCGCCCTTTCCGCCGCCGCCGTCCGACGGTGAGGAGGGCGCCGCCGCCCCGTTTTTCAAAACGACAAAGCACACCAGCGCGGTGCCCTTGATCACGTCCGGCACGCCGATCACCGCGGCTTCGCTCACCGCCGGATGGGACGTGAGCGCGCCCTCGATCTCGCCGGGACCGACGCGCTTGCCGGCCACCTTGAACGTGTCATCGGTGCGGCCGAAGAGAAACCACTGGCCGTCCTCGTCAACCTTGGCCCAGTCGCCGTGGTACCACACCCCCGGGAAGCGATTGAAGTAGGTTTCGAGGTAGCGCGCGTCGTCGTTCAGGAAGCTTTTCGTCATCGAGGGAGCCGGCTGCTTGCACACCAGGTGACCCATGGTGCCCGGCGCCGCCGGCTGACCGTCGTCGGTGTACACATCAACATCCATCCCGAGCCCCGGCCCGCCGAGCGAGCAGGCCTTGAGCGGCTCCACCGGATAGGGCTGCAAATGGCAGCCGACGATTTCCGTTCCGCCCGAGATGTTCACCACCGGACACCGGCCGCCCCCGACGTTTTCGAAATACCAAACGTAGCTCGCTTCGTCCCACACTTCTCCGGTCGAGCCCAGCACCCGCAACTGCGAGAGGTCATGGCCTTTCGGGCCGCGCCCATCGGTCGCCCGCATGAGGAGGCGGATCAGCGTCGGGGAGCAGCCCAGCGTGACCACGCCGAGTTTTTCACACACCTGCCAGAGCCGGTCGCTGGTGGGAAAGTTGGGGGCGCCGTCGAACAGCACGATGGGCGTGCGAAACATCAGGCACCCGATGATTTCCCACGGACCCATCATCCAGCCGATGTCGGTCACCCAAAAAAACGGCTCACCCGGCCGCGCATCGAAAGCGTAGCGGATCTCCTTGCCCGTCTGGGCGAGGCATCCTGCATGCGTGTGCACCGTGCCCTTCGGCCGGCCGGTGGTGCCGCTGGTGTAGATGATGAGGCAGGGATCCTCGGCGGCCGTGGGCGCGCAGGGAGTAATCGCTGGCAGCGCGGTGTCCTCCCCGCGCCGCGGGATGGCGGCGGGGGCGGACGCCCGCCCGCCCTCCGGCGCACCCAAAAACGCGTCCCAATCGCTCGTATCCGTCCAAACAATGCGCTCGATCGAAGGCACCTTGGCCACGGCGCTGCGCGCGATGCCGCCCGTGTCGGCCGGCTTGCCGCGGCGGGTGAGCGTCGCGGAGGCGAAGAGGATTTTCGCCCCGCACGACGCCAGGCGCTCCCGTAACGCGTCCTCGCCGTAACCACAGAAAATCGGCACGAAACGGGCGCCGAGTTTCATCGTCGCAAACAGCACCACCACCGTCGGCACCTGCATCGGCGCATAGAGCCCCACGCTGTCACCGTGCCCCACCCCCGCGGCCCGCAACCCCGCCGCACAAAGATCCACGAGCGCCGCGAGTTCGGCAAAGGTGACCCGGCGCGAATCTTCCTCCCGCCCCGAATCGGCCTCATAGAACAGCGCCGTCTCGCCCCCGTGGCCGTCGCGCACGTGACGGTCCACGCAGTTGTGCGTGACGTTGATCTCTCCGTCGACAAACCAGCGCGTCCACGGAAATCCGCGCGCGTCGTCGCGCACCTGGGTGTAACGCCGTCCCCACTCGACCCCCATGTCCTGGAGGGCGGCGTCCCAGAACCAGGCGGTGTCGCGGACGGAGGCGGTGCGCAGCTCCGCGAGCGAGCCCAGGCCATGGGCGCGCATCAGGCGCGCAACGTGGGCGTCGCGCGTCCAGGCATGGTTTTCGGGGCGCCAGAGAAAGGCAGAGGACATCAGATGAGTTCCAAGCAGACCGCCAGGCCCTCGCCGCCGCCGATACAGATGGCGGCGACGCCACGTTTCGCGCCCCGTTCCCGCAGGGCCGCGAGCAGGGTGACGAGAATTCGCGCCCCGCTGCAACCGATGGGATGGCCGAGCGCGATCGCGCCACCCCGCACGTTGAGCCGCTGGTGCGCCACCCCGAGTTCCTTCATGAAGGCGAGCGGAACGACCGCAAACGCCTCGTTGACCTCCCAAAGATCGACATCGTCGACGCTCCACCCGGCGCGGGTGAGGGCCTGTTGCGCCGCCTCGACCGGCGCGGTGGTAAACCAAACCGGATCGTGCGCGTACGCGCCAAAGGCGACGATCCGGGCCAGCGGCCTGAGCCCGCGGGCATCGGCGGTGTTCTCTGCCGCCAGCACGAGCGCCGCCGCGCCATCATTGATGCTCGAGGCGTTGGCCGCCGTGATCGTGCCCGCCGCGTCGAACACCGGGCGCAGCGTCGGAATCTTCTCGTAATTCACCCGGGCCGGCCCCTCGTCGCGTTCGACGCGGGTGACACGGCCCTTGGCATCGGTGATTTCGACCGGCGTGATTTCGTGCGCGAACCGCCCATCCTGCTGCGCCGCGTTGGCGCGACGGAAACTCTCGGCGGCATAGGCATCCTGCTGGGCGCGGGTGAACGAGTATTTTTTCGCGCATTGCTCGGCGCAATCGCCCATGTGGACGTTGCCGTAGGGATCCCAGAGCCCGTCGTGGACCATCGAATCGACCACTTGCTGGTGCCCGAGCCGGTAGCCTTCGCGCGCCTTCGGCAGCAAGTAGGGCGCCGCGCTCATGTTCTCCATTCCGCCGGCCACCACCAGGGTGGCGTCGCCTGCCGCCAGGGCATGGGCGCCCTGCATGACGGCCTGCAGGCCCGAGCCGCAGACCTTGTGAATCGTCACTGTCCGCACAGAGGCCGGCAGGCCGGCGTGGATCGCGGCCTGGCGCGCCGGGGCCTGGCCCAATCCGGCCTGGAGAACGTTGCCGAGGAGAACGTCGGTGACATCCGCCGCGGCGATCCCGGCCTGCGCGACCGCGCCGCGGATCGCCGTGGCGCCGAGCCGCGGGGCCGGGACAGTCGCAAGCGCGCCCTGAAACGCGCCCAGTGGCGTGCGCGTGGCCGAAAGGATGACGGTGTGGATCATGATAAAAATTCGAATCAAGGCCGCTCGAGCGCGAAGCGATCCGTCGTTCGGGTGTACCCGTCGCCGCCCAGGCGGCCGATGAGATCGAGTTTCCCGGCCTCGGGTTTGCCGTCGGCGCCGAGCACACGGTCGCTCACATGCGCGATCAGGATCCGGCCGAAGACGACGTTCGCCGCGAGCGGGCCCTCGCCGAGCTGCACGATCCGGTCGAGCGTGCATTCGAAGGCCACGGGGGCGCCCGCCACGCGTGGCGGGCGCACGCGCTCGCTCGGTGCGGCGGCGATGCCGAACGCCTCGAACTCGCTGTCGCCGTAGGGCAGGCCGGCCGACGTCTGGTTCATCTGCTCCGCGAGGGCGAACGGCACCAGGTTCACGACGAACTCCGGGACCTGCTCGATGTTGCGCACCGTATCCTTCTTCACGCCATCCCGGTTATTGACGGGCACGAACATCAGCGTCGGCGGATTCGCGGTGACACCCTGGAAGAAGGAAAAGGGGGCAAGGTTGGTCTTGCCGTCGAGCGACACCGTTGAAACCCAGGCGATGGGACGCGGCAGGATGGTGGAAATCATCCAGCCATAGGCATCACGCGGACGAAGGGCGGCAAAATCGAGAACCATGTTATCCATGATAGTGAACACGAACATCCCGGCGGGAGAAGGCTTTCTTTTTCCGGAGGAGAAATTTCCTGCTACCCGGCGTGAAGGGCATTTCGACCGCCCGCAAAAAAGCGCAAATGCCTGGTTGCGGCCAAACTGGGCGAGCTCACCGGACTCAGGTGAAACCGACGGGCCCGGGTCGCGTCTTCCCGCTCGCGTCTCAATATCCCGGCACAAGAAATCCCTCAAAAATGAAACTCAACCAAGCCCTACTCTGCACGGCGACCTGTGCGTTTGCCCTCATGATTTCTCTCCCGGCCTACGCGGCCAAAACCGACCGGAAGAAAGACCGCGCCAAGGACACCAGCCCGGACTTTGCCACGCTCGACAAGGACGCCAACGGCTCGGTCAGCAAGGCCGAGTATGTGGCCGGCCTGAAGGACAAGCTCGGGGAGGATGCGGCCAAGACGCGCTTCACGGAGCTCGACAAGAACAAGGACGACAACCTGTCGAAGGATGAACTCGGCACCGTCGAAAAGAAAAGGAAACGCGACCGGAAGAAGTAGGACGCGAACTGAGCCGAAGGACTTCAGTCGGTTTCAGTTTCGGCTGAGTGCCGCTGCCGCGCGCGGCGCGCGGCGATCGCCAGCGGAGCCCGCACCGGCTCCGCTTTTTCATGGGCGCGATCACGGGGCACCCAAACAGCAGGCGCGCAAGACCCCAACGAGGCGCGGATCTCTTAGTGGCGCGGCCGACGGAAAAAAAATTCGCCAAGGCTCGCCTCCGGCCTCGGAGCACCCTGAATACGTCGAGCCATGCCAGCCCCCGGCCACCCACGCCATCGCCCGCGGCCCTTATCCCGACGCGCACTCGTGCCCGGGGTGGCACTCCATGGCGGGATCGCGCTGATCTTATTCGCCAGCAGTTTTGCCGGCTGCCGCCGCAATTCCGCGACCGCGGCGGCGACTGCGCCCACCGCCGCGGCCGTCGCCGTGCCGGCCCCGGATCATTCGCCTTGGAAATCCACGGACTGTCTCTCGTGTCATGAGCCGGCGTACAAGTCGTGGGAAAAATCGCACCATGCGCTTGCCCACCGGCCGGTCAACGCGACCGCGGACGCCGATGCCTTCCAGTCGCCGCGCGAAATCTCCGTGCACGGCGTCGATTACCAACTGGCCTGGAAGGAAGGAAAGCCGGCCTTCACCGAAAAACGTCCGAACCTCCCGGCGGATCATTACACGGCCGATTTCGCCCTCGGCCACACGCCGTTGCGCCAATACATTGTCCCGGCCGGCGGCGGGCGGTATCAGGCCGCGGAGCTCGCCTTCGATCCGGAGAAAAAGGACTGGTTCAACGTGTTTGGCGACGAGCGCCGCCAGCCCGGCGAATGGGGCCACTGGCGCGGACGGGGCATGAACTGGAACTCGATGTGCGCGCACTGCCACTTCACCGACTTCCGAAAAAAGTACGACTCGATCACCGACACGTATGCCTCGACGTGGCGCGAACACGGGGTCGGTTGCGCGCAGTGCCACGGCGATCTGGCGCCGACGCACGCCGGTCCCAACCCTCCGGTGGCGAAACCGGGGGTGGTGCGGCCGCCGTCGACTCCGGCCGACCGCAAGCGCGCGCAGGAAACGTGTGCGCCCTGCCACGCGCGCAACGAACTGCTCACGGGCACGATCGTGGCCGGCGGTTCGTATTCCGATCACTACCGCCTCACGCTCCCGACCGAGGCCGCGGTGTTCTATCCCGACGGACAGATGCGCGATGAAGATTTCAACTACACGTCGCTGCTGACGAGCCGCATGGGCGGCAAGGCCGGTGTCACCTGCCTCGACTGCCACGATCCGCACAGCGGCAAGACCATCCTGCCGGTGCAGAACAACATGCTCTGCCAGCAGTGCCACGGTGCGCCCGGCCGGCAAAACGCCCCCGTCATCGATCCCCTCGCCCACTCCCGCCATGCCGAGGGCAGCACGGGCAACCAGTGCGTGACGTGCCACATGCCGACCACGACGTTCATGCAGCGCGACCCGCGCCACGATCACGGCTTCATCAAACCGGATCCGCTGCTGACCAAGGAGCTTGGTATTCCCAACGCGTGCAACCGCTGCCATACGGACAAGAGTGTCGACTGGGCGATCGAACACTCGAACACCTTGTACGGCACGAAGCTCGATTCCCGCCAACGGGCCCGCACCCGGGTCGTGGCCGCCGCGCAGGCCGGAGTTCCGGATGCAGGCGGCAAATTGGTCGATCTGATGGCGAGTGAGGAGGTCCCCGCCTGGAAAGCGACGCTCCTGCTCGTCGCCCGCCCCTACGCCACCACGGATCCGCGCGTGGCCGCGGCGGCGCGACGTGCGATCGACGATCCCGAGCCCATCGTGCGTTCGGCGGCGGCCCAGGTGCTGACCTCGCTGCCCGGGACCCAGGCGGCGCTCCGGCCGCTGTTGCAGGATCCGTCGCGCCTGGTCCGTCTCGATGCCGCCTGGGCCCTTTCAGCGGAACTCGCCGACAACTCACCCGAGCGCCGGGAGCTCGATGCCTATCTCGCGATCAGTGCCGATCAGCCGGCCGGCCGGCTGCGGATTGGCCAGGATTTGTTCAACCGCGGCCG
>JBIJCX010000249.1:0-12593 GCA_044344465.1 Opitutaceae bacterium | reverse complement strand
TGATGGGTCCCCCCCCGGCCCCGCGCCCGCGGCCGAGGCGCCGCTGCGCAAAGCCGTGGAATGGGATGCTAATTCCGGCGGCATGCATGAGGCGCTCGGGCTCGTGCTCGACTCCTTGGGCCGCAGCGCGGAGGCCGCGGGCTCGCTCTGGCGGGCCGCGCAACTGAGTCCGACCGATGCCAACGCCGCCTTTAGCGCGGCGCTCGCCTTTGCCGGTGCCGGCAAGTTGCCCGATGCCGAGCTCGCGCTGCGCGAGACGCTGCGCCGCAACCCGCGCCTCGATCGGGCCTGGTATAATCTCGGCCTGCTGCTCGCGCAGACCAACCGCCTGGCCGATGCCATCCCGGCACTGCAGCAAGCCGAGGCGATTGCCCCGGGTGTGGCCGACTACCCGTATGCCCGGGCCACGCTGCTTTGGCAGCGCGGCGATCGGCCGGGCGCGATCGCCGCCGCCCGCCGGGCCCTCGAAATCGATCCCGCCCGGCGGGACGCGAGTGAGTTGATCCGCCGTTCGGGGGGGTGACTCCGGGCATGGCGGGAACCCCGGAAGTAAACCCGTCGTGAAGGATTTTTGTTTCGAATTGGTCCGGGAGCGGCTCCAGTAAGTCCCTCAGCCCTGGTCGTGATGCTCCCTCCTCCTCCTTCTCAGCCTCGCCGCTTCGAGCGCTCACCCATGGCTGGGGTTGAACGGCGCTTTGGCGATCGCCGACGACGGCGCATGCCCCGGGACGCGGGTCCGGCGGCCTGACCATGGCCAAAGCAAAGCTCATCATCGAGGCAGGACGCACCGAGCGACACTACTGGGCCGACCTTTGGCGCTATCGGGAGCTGTTCTTCTTTCTGTCGTGGCGGGATTTGCTCGTGCGTTACAAGCAGACGGTGATCGGCGTCGCCTGGGCGGTGCTTCGACCGCTGCTCACCATGCTGGTGCTCAGCTTTGTTTTTGGACGCATCGCAGGCCTGCCTTCGGAGGGCGTGCCCTATCCGCTGCTGGTGTTCGCCGGGATCCTGCCGTGGCAATTTTTTGCGAACGCGCTGTCCGAATCCAGCGCCAGCCTCGTCGGCAACGAGAAACTGATTTCGAAGGTGTATTTTCCCCGCCTGGTCGTGCCGGCGAGCGCGGTCATCGTGAGCCTCGTCGATTTCCTGATTTCGTTTGTGATCCTGTTCGGACTGCTGGCCTGGTATCAATTCATGCCCTCGTGGCGGATGCTGGCGCTGCCCGGACTGGTCCTGCTCGTATTTCTGACGGCACTCGGGCCCGGGTTGCTCATCACGGCGCTGAACGTGCGCTACCGGGACTTTCGCTACCTCATCCCGTTCGTGGTGCAGTTCGGGCTGTATCTCTCGCCCGTCGGATTCAGCAGTTCCGCCGTCCCCGAGCAGTGGCGTCTGCTTTATGCGCTGAATCCCATGGTGGGCGTGATCGACGGTTTTCGCTGGGCGATCTGCGGGCTCACCCCGGTTTCGTGGGCGCCGCTTGGGCTGGCGCTCGGCGTGTCGGCGCTGCTGTTGGTCGCCGGCGTGGGCTACTTTCGCCGGATGGAGCGCACGTTTGCCGATGTGATTTAAGCTCGATTTACCGATTCGTGACGCTGGCGCGCAAAACAGAGATTGGATTCGAAAGCCACCAACAGCCATAGTGCACCGGAATCTTTGATGCTAAAACTCGAGCTGAAAATCGCGGCGGCATCGCCCGCCCCGGCCCGGAACCGCGGCGGGCGGCACTTGGCATGAGCGCGGACATCGCCATCCGGGTCGAGGGCCTGGGCAAGCGCTACACACTGGGCCGCCGCGCGGCGGCGGGCCGGTTCCGTTACGAGCGGTTCAGCGATGTGTTGCTAACCGCGGCGAAGGCTCCGCTCGTCTGGCTGCAGTCGCAGCGCCGCGGTTCGAACCCGGCCCGGTCCCGCGCCGACGAAGAGTTCTGGGCGCTGCAGGATGTATCCTTCGAGGTGAAGGAAGGCGAAGTGCTCGGCATCATCGGCCGCAACGGCGCGGGCAAGAGCACCCTCCTGAAAGTGCTTTCCCGGATCACCGAGCCAACGCGCGGCCGAATCGAGCTCGGCGGCCGGGTGGCATCGTTGCTCGAAGTTGGCACCGGTTTCCATCCGGAGCTGACCGGGCGCGAAAACATCTACCTGAACGGCGCGATTCTCGGGATGGAGCGCGCCGAGATTCGGCGGAAATTCGACGCGATCGTCGCGTTCGCCGATGTCGACCGCTTTCTCGACACTCCCGTCAAACGCTACTCCAGCGGCATGTATGTGCGGCTGGCGTTCGCCGTCGCCGCCCATCTGGAGCCGGAGATTCTCGTCGTCGACGAGGTGCTGGCCGTGGGCGACGCCCTCTTCCAGAAAAAATGCCTCGGCAAGATGCGCGAAGTGGCCACGACCGAGGGCCGCACCGTCCTCTTCGTCAGCCACAGCATGCATGCCATCCGCGAACTCTGCTCGCGCGTGCTGCTGCTGGAGGCGGGCCGAATCAAGCTGGATGGGACGCCGCGCGACGCGATGGCCGCCTATCTGTCGAGCGACAATGCCGATGCGGACATCCGGCTCGACACCCGGGTGCGCCAGGGTCCGCGCCACCACGTGAAGCTCACGCGCCTGCGGCTGCTCGACGGCAGCGGGCAGCCCACCACGACCTTTGTCATGAACGAGCCCTTCGTGGCGCAGATTGAGCTGGAATGCATCCAGCGAATGGCCAATGCCGAGATCGGCCTGAAGATCTCCAGCCACTTTGGCGCGGCCATCCACTACCTCACCTCGACATGGGAGGGCCTGCTGGTGGATTTGGAGCCGGGCAGCTACACGTTTGAAGTGAAGGTGCCGCACGTCTGGTTGCTGCCCGGCATCTACCTCGTCGGCCTGTGGGTGCTGCGCGATGGTGACGCCTCGGATGAACACATTCAGGAAATCACCCAATTCACCGTCATCAAAGGCGACGTGACCGGACATCGGACGCGCGTGGAGCAGTATGCCTACAGCGGATGCGAGGTCCACACGCCCAGTGTTTGGAAACTCCTCAACGTCACTCCCGGCCCGGCCCCATGAATACCACCCGCAACGCGATCATCCTCGTGGCGGGCGGCGGCAAGCGCCTGCTGCCCTTCACGCTCACCGCCCCGAAGTGCTTCGCCCGTGTCGGCGGGGTCCGCATTCTCGATCACGCCCTGCAAGGGCTGGCGGCCAGCGGTTGCGCGCGGGTGCGAATTGTCGTTGGCCATCACGGTGAGCTCGTGCGCACGACGATCACCGAACATTATGCCGGGATGGCGATCGACTACGTCGTCAACCCGATCTGGGAAACAACGAACAGCATGTACAGCCTGGCGCTCGGCATCGCAGGCTGGGAGGCGCCGAGCTGGGTGATTGAGGGCGACGTGTTCTTCGAACCGGCGCTGTTGCGGCCAAGCCCCGCGGACGAGATCGCGTGGCTGGTTGATTCAACCACGCGCGCGCTGGACGGTGCATTCGTGGAGTCTGACGAGCGCGGGGTCGCGCGGTCGTTGAACATCATCCGCGACCTGAGCCTGCTGAAACCGCGGCAGAGCAAGTCGGTCGGGATTCTGCATCTGGCCCGCGGCGGCGTGGAGCGCGTGCGTGCCTGGCTGCAGGCCGGCGTGGCGGCGGGCCGACAGAACGACTACTATGATTTGATCCTCCGCGACCACCTCCCTGAGGGCGTCGTACAGGCCGTCGATGTCGCGGGGCGGAAGTGGTTCGAGATCGACACTCCCGGCGACCTCGAGGCGGCGACGAAACTGTTCACATGAGGACGCCGGAATTTCCGCCCGCCATCGCCCGGCGGGTCGTGTGCCGATGACGAACGATTATCAGACCGCGCGCCATTACTGGTCGCACCAAAACGCGGCCGTGCCGGAGCTGCTCGGCGTAGCCGCGCTCGGCGGGTGCGGTTTGACGGAGGTGATCTACCGGCATCACGAGGAAGTGCGCCACTTCATGCGCCTCGTGCCGCTGGCCAGGACGACGTCGCTGCTGGAGCTGGGCTGTGGCAACGGCCGCTGGGTGACTGCGCTTGGGCCGCGGGTGGGCCATTACACGGCGGTGGATTTCAGCGCGCAGATGCTCGCCGAGGCGCGACGACGCACCACGGCAATGGGACTGGCCAACGTGCATTTCGTCGAGGCCTCCGCGCAGGACTACGTACCGGAGCGGACGTTCGACGTCATCTACCTCAGCGGCGTGACGCAATATTTGCACGACGAAGACCTGTCGCAGTTGCTGCAAAGACTGCGGCCGCACCTCTCATCCGACGGCGTGATCGTGGATCGCAGCACCCTCCATCGGCGGGCGCGGATGATGGCGACGCAGCCGGGATATTTTTCGATCTACCGGACGGGCGACGAGCTGATCCAGGTGTTTGCCACCGCGGGATGGTCGAACCACTACCGCGCGCGGAGCTACCACTGCCTGAACTTCAGCCGGCCCGTGCAACGGGTGTTGGGCACCTGGCCAATTCACCGACTGGTGGCAGCGACGGCGCCGGTGTCTTTCGCCGGGCTGCGGCTGGCGGCTGGCGTGCGCGACGCTTGCTTCGGCCCCACGGGAGAGTTGGTCGACTATTCCCACGAATTCTTTCTCTTTCGACGACCGGCCACGACATGAGCAAACCATCGAAAACCGTTGGGATTCTCGGTGGCATGGGCCCCTATGCCACCCTGGCGTTTTTCAAGCTGGTGCTGGAGCGGACCCCGGCGGCGAAGGACTGGGATCATCTTCGCGTCATCATCGACAACAATCCCCATATCCCCAGCCGCACGCGCCACGCCCTCTATGGCGAGGCCTCGCCGCTGCCCGGCATGCTCGAGAGCTGTCTCCGGTTGCAGGACTATCCGGTCGATATCATCGCGATCCCCTGCAACAGTGCGGCGATCTTCGTGCCCGAGCTCCGGGCGCGCGTGCGCATCCCGATTCTGCACATCTGCGAAATCGCCGCCGACGCGTTGGCCGCGGCTCATCCCGCTGCCCGTCGGATCGCGACGCTGGGCGGCCACGTTACCCATCATCAGCGCACCTACGCGCCCTTTCTCGCTGCGCACGGCATGGAGCTGGTCGACCACGGGCCCGCGATCCAACAGCAGGTGCAGGACATGATCGAAAGCCTCAAGCTCGGTGAAGCGAACCCCGGGCACAGCGAGGCCATGCGGCAGTTGGTGCGGCGATTGAAAATGGAATGGCGGGTCGATGCCGTGATCTCCGCGTGCACGGAGTTCGGCTGCCTGCCGGCGCTGGCCGGCGAAGTGCCGGTCGTCGACTCGAGCCGCGAATTGGCGGCGCACGTGGTGCGGCTCGCCCAAGCCTGAGGACGCCCCCCCCAATGGTTTTCCTCCGCCTCGCTTTCGACCTCGTGGTGACGGTCTGCCGCCTGCCGCTGAAGGGACGGCGATCCGCGATCGGCGTGGATCTCGTCTCACGCGGGGAATTGCAGTTTTGCCGCAATGTGATCCACGAACTGGCGCGTCGCCGGCCCGCGGATTTCTTCTGCGTCTTCCATCACGAGAACACGGTGGAGGCGTTTGCCAGCGAATTTCCCGAACTGGCCGGCCGGGCGGCACACCTGCCGCATCGCGCGCTGTGGTGGCGCGGCTTCCGCCGGCTCGATCTGTTCGTCACCACGGAGCAATTCGTGCCGGGGCCGTTGAGCGTCTACACGCTCACTTTGTTCCACGGCCAGCCGTCGAAGGGCTTGACGTTTCAACTGCCCATCTCCGACGCGTTGATCGCGAACGATGCGTTCTTCCTCTATGGCCCGCTGCAAAGGCAGGCGCTCGAGGAGCACCTCGCCTTTTCGGGCCGGGAGATGCCCGCGCACCTCTCGCTGTTTGAGATCGGCTACACCAAGTCGGACGATCTGCTGGGGGGAAAGTTCGACCGCGCCGCGCTCCTGGCGCAGCGCGGCCTGGATCCGGCGAAGAAGACGGTGCTTTATGCCCCGGCATTCAACGCGGGCGCGTCGCTGCGCGAGTGCGGTTTCGAGATCCTCGAGACGTTGTGCGCGATGAAGCACCTCAATGTGCTCGCGAAGCTGCCCATTGACTGCCTGCGTCCGGAATCGGACCTGGAGGCCACCGGTGGCACGAACTGGTTTGAAGCCATCGGGCGGCTCGAAGCCGCCCACGCGAACTTCCGGCTCGAGCGCGATCTGGAGGCCGATCCGGCCCTGGCCTGCGCCGATGTGGTCGTGACCTGCGTGTCGAGCATCGGCTTCGAGTTCCTCGCGCTGAAGCGCCCGGTGGTGTTCTTCGATACGCCGCGATTCTTCACGCGCACGCTCCCGACGTTCTTCCCGGGCCGCGACCTGTCCGGCTGGGCGGAACGGACGACGGTCAATGGCGGGCGCGAGTTCGGGCTCGTGGTGTCGGCCTGCCGGGAACTGCCGGGAGCGATCGATCAGGTGCTGTCGCAGCCGGAGACTTACCCCCAGCAGGCGGACCGGCTGCCGGGTTATCTGCTCTACCATCCCGGCAACGCCACGCCGGCAGCGGTGGCAAAGATCGACGAGCTGCTTAGACTTGGGGTGCGGTCGAATCGCCCGGCGGCTGAGGCGCTGGCGATTCTGCACCAGGTCTCCGGGTTCAACGGTCTGCGCGCCCGGCCGCGCCGCTGGTGGCGGAGCCTGCGGTCGCAGGCCAAGGCCGTCCTCAACGGATTGCTCCGGCGTTGCGGTTACACGCTGACCCGTACCGGCCAGGCCTTCATCGACGCCGAGGCCACGATCTCCGCGGCGCGAAAAGCGGGGTTGTCGATCTGCGACTACCGGGAGCGCCTGGAACCGGATCAGCGCAAGCGCGGCCGACGCGATGCCATCATCCGGGAAATGGTCTCGGCGGAGCTCCTGACGTCGGCCCGCGCCGTGTGCGAGATCGGCGCCGGCACCGGCCAGTATTTGGAGAAGGTCATGGCGCTGGCGAAACCGGTGAGGTACGAAGTTTACGAGACGGATCCGGGGTGGGCGAAATTCCTGCGCACGCAGTACTCGGGCACCGGCCCGGCGCTGTTCGTTCACCCGGCGGACGGAAGCAGCCTGCGGCAGACGAAAAGCGGATCGTGCGACCTGGTGCATGCGCATGCGGTGTTCGTTTACCTGCCGCTCCTCGTGACGCTCGGTTATCTCAAGGAATGCGTCCGGGTCTGCCGTCCCGGTGGCCACATCATGTTTGATTGTTTCACCGAGCGCAGCCTGGGGCTGGCCCAGGCGGAGGCTTGGCTGGCGGGCGAGGATCGTTTTCCAGTGGCCATTCCGACGACCGTGCTCGAAGAGTTCACCCGCGCCGAACGCCTGGAGCTGGTGCGCACGTTTCCCATGCTCTACGGCGCCGGCACCGTCGACTACTTCATCTGGCGGAAAAACTAAATCCAGTTTCATCCATGCTCGAAGAAATCCGATCCGCCGGCCGTCTGCTCGCCATCATCGTTTCCCACCGCTACGAGAAACCGGGGATTTCGTTTTTCACTCCCGGAGAACTCTCCCAGCAGCTCGCCTACATGCGCCATCCGGCCGGCAGGGTGATCATGCCGCACGTGCACAATCCGGTGACGCGCGAGGTGCGGCTGACCCAGGAGACTCTGCTGATCAAGCGCGGGAAGCTGCGGGTCGATTTCTTCGACCACCAGCGGGTGTATCTGGAAAGCCGGATCCTGGAGGCGGGCGACGTCATCCTGCTGGTCGATGGCGGCCATGGCTTCGAAGTTCTCGAGGAACTTGAGATGTTTGAAGTCAAACAGGGACCCTACGCGGGGGACCACGACAAGACGGTGTTTGCCGGGGTGCTGCCGCCGCAACTCGACTTCGGCCCCGCGGGCGGAAAACGCTGAACCCATGGCCTTCATCCCGGTCAACGAGCCGCTGCTGAACGGCAACGAGAAGAAGTATCTGGCCGAGTGCATCGACTCCGGGTGGATTTCCTCGGAGGGGCCGTTTGTCGCGCGCTTCGAACAGGCGTTTGCGACCCGGCTCGGGCGCGCGCACGGCGTGGCGGTCTGCAACGGCACCGCGGCGCTCGAGGCGGCGCTTTACGGCCTGGGCGTGCGCACGGGAGACGAGGTGATCATGCCGGCATTCACGATCATCTCGTGCGCGCTGGCGGCGCTCCGGCTCGGGGCGCGGCCGGTGCTCGTCGACATCGATCCGGAGACGTGGTGCATGGATACCGCGCAGGTCAAGGCGCGCCTCACGCCGCGGACCAGGGTGGTTATGCCCGTCCACATCTTCGGCCATCCCGTCGACCTGGACCCGCTGCTGCAACTCCGGGCGGACCACGGAATCAAGATCCTGGAGGATGCGGCGGAGGTGCATGGCGCGGAGTACTTCAGCCGTCATCTCGGCGGGCGTTGGGTGAAATGCGGCGCGCTGGGCGATGCCACGGCGACGAGCTTTTACGCCAACAAGATCGTGACCACCGGCGAGGGCGGCATGGTGCTGGCCGACGATCCCGAGGTGGCGGCCCGCGCCCGTTCCTACCGCAACCTCTGCTTCCGGCCCGAGCGTCGCTTCTATCACACCGAGATCGGCTACAATTTCCGGATGACCAACCTGCAGGCGGCCGTCGGTCTGGCGCAGGTGGAGCGGCTCGACGAGTTCATCGCCATCAAGACGCGGAATGCGGCGTGCTACCGCGCCGCGCTGGCGGAGCTGCCGGGGCTGCGTTTCATGACCGTGCAGCCATGGGCGCGCTCGGTCTACTGGGTTTGCGCGGTCGAACTCGATCTGCGGTGCGGGCTGGAGGCCGCCACGGTGATGGCACGGCTCAAGGCGCGAGGCGTGGACACGCGGCCGTTTTTCCTCGGGCTGCACGAGCAGCCGGCACTGCGCGAGCTAGGGCTTTTCGCCGGCGAGACGCATCCGCATACGGAGCGGGCTTACCGCTTCGGCTTCTACCTGCCGAGCGGGATGGCCCTGACCGAGGCGAGCATCGCCCAGGTCGTGGCGGCACTGCGAGAATCACTGACATGAGCAACGACAATTTTTCCCACTACGCCCGGTATTACGACCTGCTCTATCGCGACAAGGACTACGCGGACGAGGCGCGCTTCGTGGACAGCCTGCTGCGCCCGGACGGCGCGCATCCGCGCACGCTGCTCGACGTGGGTTGCGGCACCGGGGCGCACGCGCGGGCCTTCGCAACCCTGGGCTGGAAGGTCACGGGCGTGGACTTGTCGGCGGACATGATTGCGCTGGCCCGGACGAAAACGGCAGCCCCGGCCGAGATCGAGTATGCCACCGGAGCCGCGGCGGAGTTTTCGCTCGGGCGGACATTCGCGGCGGCGGTGTCGCTCTTTCACGTGATGTCATACCAGGCGGCGCCGGGCGAGGCGGAGCGGGCACTGGCGAACGTCCGCCGGCACCTCGATGTGGGCGGCCGCTTCGTTTTTGATTTCTGGCACGGCCCGGGTGTGCTCGCTGATCCGCCGGTGGTCCGGGTGCGACGCGTCAGCGACGGGCGAATCCGCGCCGTGCGGATCGCGGAGCCCCGGCACCAACCGGAGGAGCACCGAATCGACGTCGCCTACGAGGTGTTCATCGAGGACACCGTGGCGGGCGGCATCGTGACCGTGAAAGAAGTGCACCGCCTGCGCTACTTCTTCCTGCCGGAGCTCGAGACGACTCTGGCGCGCGCGGGCTTTGCCCTCGAACACACCTACGCCGGGCTCAGCGGGCAGCCGCTCGATGCCCGCGCGTGGTACGGGCTCGTGGTGGCCCGGGCGAAATAGCTCATGGACGCGCGGCGCTATCGCATCGGGGTTTTTGGCCGCAGCACATCACCCGGTGATGGCGGCTCGGATACGTTGCTCACGACCATCGGGACCCGTTTGTCCGCCCTGGGAATGACGGACGAGGTCGAGATCGTGCCGGTGCCGTGGAGGGCGTGGTCGCACCGCCGCCGGCCGTTGCGTTATGCGTGGTGCCGGTTCGTGCGTTGTTTCGGCGGGGAACTGCCGCTGGTCGACCTGCGGCCGGTCTGCCGCAAGCTCCGCATCGACGTGGCGTATTTTGCGGCGCCGGCGTTTGCCCGCCTCGATGTGCCGTATGTCTTCACCCTCTGGGATGTCGGCCACCGCGCGATCCCGGAGTTCCCCGAGATGCGGTCCGGCCGGGATCCGTGGACTCATCGCGAGGCGCTGTGCCGGACCATGCTCGGACAGGCGAGTTTCGTGGTGACGGGCAACCAGACGGGTGCGGCCGAGGTGCGTGAGTTGTATGGATTGAGCGCGGAGAAGGTCGTCGCCGTGCCCTTTCCCAATCCGGACTTTTCGTCGGTCGCGGAAGAACCACCCGCCTGGCTGCCGGCGGCGCCGTTCCTCTTCTACCCGGCGCAATTCTGGCCGCACAAGAATCACGTCACGCTGCTCCACGCGCTGGCCCGTCTCTCGATCCGGGGTGGCGGCGGTGCAGGGCTGCACTTGGTCCTGGTCGGTGCCAACAAGGGAAACGCTGCGCACATCGCGGCGGTGGCTCGCGCACTCGGGATTGCGGACCGCGTCCACTTTCCGGGCTTCGTGCGCCGCGGCGAGCTCAAGGCGATATATCGGCGCGCGACCGCGCTGGTCTTTCCCTCGTTGCTCGGTCCGAACAATCTCCCCCCGCAGGAGGCGGCGCTGCTTGATTGCCCGATGGTGTTGAGTGATCTGCCGGGTCATCGCGAGCAATTGGGCGACGGTGCGCTCTACGCCGCCTCCCTCGATCCGGACGCTTGGGCCAATGCCATCCTGCACCTGTTAACCGACCCGAACGCGCGCGGGTTGCTAACCGTCCGGGCAAAGCAAGCCGTCGCCGGCTACACGGTCGACGCGTATGCGGCCCGGATCGGGGAACTCTTGACGCGCCTGGTCGCGGCGCGCCGGCTCTGGGGACAATAGCGCGCCGCTCAGATCGCCTGCGGGACCTTCATCACGATTTCGTCCGCGATGGCCAGCGACGCCGTCGCCGCCGGGCTCGGTGCGCTGATGAGGTGCAGGGCGCGCGGTCGTTCGATGAAAACGAAGTCGTGCACGAGCGAGCCGGCCGGCTCCATCGCCTGCGCCCGGACGCCTGCGCCGCCCGGCTCGAGGTCCGACGCCTGCAACTCGGGGACCAGTTTTTGCAGGGCCCGGCAGAACTCGGCCTTGATGAACGAGCGCTTCATTTCCTCCCACGCCATCGCCCGGTGCTGGCGCATGAAATTCCAGAGCCCCTGGAAAAATACCGCGTCCGCGAGATCGAAGGGATTGATCTGCCACTTGGTGTAGCCCTCGCGCGCAAACGCCAGGACGGCGTTGGGTCCCGCCTCGATGCCGCCGAGCACGAGCCGCGTGAAATGCACGCCGAGGAAGGGAAACACCGGGTCGGGCACCGGGTAGATGAGATGGCGCACGAGGTGCTGCGCCGCGGGCTTCAGTTTGTAGTACTCGCCGCGAAACGGCACGATGCGCGTGGTGCGGTGCTCGCCCGCCATCTCCGCCACGCGATCGCAGTGCAGGCCGGCGCAATTGACGACGAAGTCCGTCCGCAGTTCGACGCTCCGGCTCGAGACCACCATGGCGCCGTTGTCCGGCGTGATTTTCTCCACCTTCGCGCCGCGGTGCAGCGTGGTGCCGAGCTGCGCGTTCTCGCGCTCCAGTGCGTCACACACCCCGCGGTAGTCGACGATGCCCTCTTCCGGCACGCGCAACGCCGCCACGCCGCCGACATGCGGCTCGATCTCGCGCATCGCATCGCGGTCGAGCCAGGCCAGGCCGTTCAAGCCGTTCAGCCGGCCGCGCTCGTGCAGCTGGTGCAACCGCTCCACCTCCGCCGGGTTGGTGGCAACGACCAGCTTGCCGCACACGTCATAGGCCACGCGATGGTGCTGACAAAACGCGACCATCTGGCGGATGCCCGAGACGGCCATCCGCGCCTTGGCCGAACCGGGCTTGTAGTGAAGGCCGGCGTGCAACACGCCGCTGTTGTGCGTGCTCTGATGCCGGCCAAACCCGGCCTCCTTCTCCACCAGGTGGATCTCGGCGCCAGCGTGCGAACCATGCAACCGGCGCGCAACCGCGAGTCCGACGAGTCCTCCGCCAATGACGCAGATTTTCATACGCGACCCATCGGATAGATCACCGGGGAAGACTCAACCTTTCGTCGCCGACACGAAGACGCCCGGAAAACCCGGCGCAAGGCCAGGTCGTCCGGGCGTCCGGGCAGCGAGGGCCATCCCTCGCGGCGCTGGCCTGATTACTTCTTCTTGCCGGCAGCCACCTTGGCTTTCGTCGCCTGCTGGGAGGTAATCAACTGCTGTTTCTTGCTGCTGGCGTCGTTGCTCTTGGTCTGCTTTTGCGACGCTTGTTTCTGAACCGATTTCGGAGATCTATCGCCCATGGTGGGTATCCTTTCAATGAGGGTTGTCTCACCCGCGGGATGTTGGTTTCCCGCGGGCGTCCCCTTTCATCCCCGACCACGACCCCGTTGTAAACAACCGTCGCCGCTCGCGCGGGGAGATTTTCAACCCGGCGCTTTGAGCGTGTCATGCACTTTTGGACACTGCGACGGAAGGGATCAGAGGTAGGGCTGGTCTGTGACCTGCCCACTGACGCGACGAGAGTTCCCAG
>JBIJCX010000079.1:0-26913 GCA_044344465.1 Opitutaceae bacterium | reverse complement strand
GGGCAATTGCGCTTGCGGCATACCGGGCGCGATATGCGCACCCAGCGCCGTCGGCCAGTCAAAACGGCCCGACCCAATTCCTCGAGCCCCGTCGCACACGGGCTCGGATCAGGAGGTCTGAGCCTCGCGTTCGCGCTGGCCTGCCTCCTCCTCGCTTCGCCTGGTCTCGCCCAGGCGCCCGGTCTCGTGGCGTCCGCCGCGAAGGAGGAGGCTGTCACCCTCGCCGCATTCGAGGTCACCGCCGATCCCGAGGACTCCTACGAGGCGCTCAACACGAGCGGCGTCACCGGCACCAACCGCTCCATCCGTTCGCTGCCGATGACGATGAACGTCTACACCCGCACGTTCATCGACGAGCTCAACGCGACCGACATCTCGGACCTGCTGAAGTTCACGCCCAACGTCACGTACTCGCTCGATGCGGTGGGCGGCGGCACGCAGTCGCCCGAGCAGTTCCGGCTGCGCGGCCTGACGAGCAAGGAGGAGCGCCGGCGCAACGGTTTCGTTTCCCTCAGCCGCAGCGACGTCTTCTCCACCGAGCGCCTCGAGGTGCTGCGCGGCGCACAGGCCTTGCTCTACGGCCAGGGAGTTTCCTCGGGCGCGGTCAACACCGTCACCAAACGGTCCAGCCCCGGCCGTTTCGGCGAGGCCCGGGTCCAGCTGGACAGCAACGGCACGCGCCGCTTCATCTTCGATTTCAACGACACCTTTGGCCCCTACAGCGTGCGCGCCGTCGGGCTGACCGGTCACACCGGCTACTGGCAGGCCAACCTCGCCGACGAGCCGCGCGGTCTTTACGTCGACGCGATGCGGCGGATCGGCCGGCGCTTTGTGCTCCGCGGCAACCACGAATACGTCGAGGAAAACAGCCGCACCCGCAACGGCGGCACCGCCATCACCATCCGCGACAACCGCGTGCAGGACCCGCGCGTGGGCCGGACCCTCGACGAATTGCTGTACTCCGGCGCCGACACCTCGGGCATCACGATCGGCGGCCAGCCGCTGAGCTACGAAAACTACCGCTCCGCCCAGAGCATCACGACCGGCCGCCGGCAGCTCGCCCACAACACCGTGGTCGCCCTCGAAGGCGATGTCTCGCCGCGGCTGTCCACCCGCCTGGCGTGGAACTACCAGCGCGTGCGCATCTTCAACGCGACCAACAACGGCGCCGCCGATCTCGTCGCCCCCACCGACAGCAACGCGATCGACGGCCAGTGGAGCACGCGGATCAGCCCGCAGCGCAGCCGCAACTACTGGCACATCTGGGCGGTCCAGGCGGCCGCGGTCTACAAGTTCGACCTCGGCAAATTCTCCACGCACCAGCTCGTCGCCGGCGGGGAGCAACGGCTGAAGCAGCAGACCTTCATCAACCAGCGCATGTACCAGGTCGACGCGCAGAATAATTTCGTGCCGGGCACGGACAGTCTCGGCGGCCGATTTCTCCCGGTGTTCTACGTGCCGGTGCAGAATAGCTATCGCAACGTCCTCCAACCGCCGCCCGGTTATCGCTGGGCCGACACCGCGGCGTTCAATTCCGTGCCGCTCACGCCCGCCAATCCCCGCGGCCTCTCCGGCGCCAGTCCGTACACGCTGCGGGTCGAGCGGCAGCTCGCCGGCTACGTCAACTGGCTCGGCAACTGGTTCAAGGACCGCGTCGAGACGATGGCCGGCGTCCGGCTCGACCACGTCACGCTCGACAACGACCAGATCGAGCTGCGCATCACCGACAAGACCGCGAAATCCGGACTCGCCGGCCTGGTCTACAATTTCACGCCCGACTTCGGCCTGTACGGCAATGTCTCGAAGTCGTTCGCGGCGGCGGGGACGTTCCAGGCCACCGTCGACAACACGTTTCCGCAGCCGGGCGAAGGTTTTTCCTCGGAGGCCGGGCTCAAGTTCGACCTGTGGAACCGGAAAATTTCCGGCGCGCTCGCGTTCTACGACAACAAGTCCCAGAACGAGGCCCTCGCCCTGCCGACCGCGCCGCGCAACGTGATCGATCCCAACGGCATCAACGGCCGCAATGGCGGCACCGGCGCCACCGCCGACGTGCGCGCCCGCGGCATCGAGCTCGTGCTGACCGCCCAGCCGACGAAAAACTGGCGCCTCTATTTCAGCTTCGGCACCAACGACGCCACGGTCACCTCGGGGCTGTCGCATGCGATTTTCTACAACGACCAGTTCCACGTCAGCGGCGGCCGGGTGCAGGTGAAGCAGGCGAACGGCACCTTCATCGATTTGCTGGTGCCGTCGGTTCGCACCAATGCGAACAGCGCGCGCATCCCGCTCACCGTCGCGATGCTGTTGACGGATCCGGCCAGCGGCTACCGCGCGAACCTCGATCCGGCGAGCGGCCGGATCACGAATGCGGCGGCCATCTTCCTCAACACCCCGGGCGTCGGCACCGGCATCGTCGGCCTGCCGATCACGCAACACCAACTCGGCTACGTCGCGCCCAACAGCGGCATCTTCGAGATCTTCGCGCCCGGCGACAAGACGACGCCCAACGCCGGGTTCACGATGAACGCCAACACGAACTACGAGTTTTCGAGCGGCTGGTTGAAGGGCTTTGCCACCGGTGGCACCTTCCAGTGGCAGCGGCAGGTCCGGCAGGGTTACGCCACCCTCGGCGGCACCCGCCAGCTCTACTTTCAGCCGGATGTGGCGCGGGTCGATTTTCGCCTCGGCTACCGGCTCAAGCTGCGCGGCGCCACGCTGAACCTGCAGTTCACGACCCAGAATCTCTTCGACGTCCAGCCGGTCGAGAAAACCCTGTCCGAAAGCGGCGCGCTCACCCTCGTCAATGTCAGCCAGCCGCCGCGGACGTATCTGCTCTCGTCGAGCCTGCGGTTTTGACGCGAGCATTCCAAAAGGGTCTTTTGCTTGTCATTCTGAGCGCCAGCGAAGAATCCATCAGCAGGTTCGCGCCCGAGGAAGTGCGGTGTAAGCCCAACTGGATTCTTCGCTGCGCCCAGGGAGCGCTGCCGAAGTAGTGTTGCCCGGTCAATTTCGACTCGGGAAATTCATAATTTTTCCGGGCCGGTTGTCATCTAATGGATGACAACCTGCCCGAGCGGGTCGCTGCGAGCATGGCTGGGAGCGACGCGGGCGGGCGCAAATCAGATTTTGAGCGCTGGCTTGTAGTCCCGGCTTCAGCCGGAGGCAACGCGTGCCTTCCGCCTGAAGGCGGGACTACAAACGAAATCGTCCGACCGACTGCCCAAAAACTGATGTGCGCCCGACGCGGGCTTTCCGGTCCGCGTCTTGTTGCCTCACCTCCTCTGTGCGCTCATGCCTTGTCTCTGTGCCCTCGGTGGCCAACGGTTGAATCTGAGCTGAAATGGGGCGCAGGGCGACCTGGGCCCCTCCCGAACGTTCTCTCCTCCCCGCTCCGCATGAACTCCCCTCTCTCATTCCTGTCCGCCTGCTTCGTGGCGCTCTGGCTGGTTTCGTTCGCCCGGGCCGACGCTCAGCCCGCCACTCCGCCGTCGGCGCGCCCCAACGTGCTCCTGATCGTCGTCGACGATCTGAACACCGCGCTTGGCTGCTATGGCAACGCGGTGGTGAAATCGCCGAACATCGATCGGCTGGCCGCGCGCGGGACGCGTTTCGATCGCGCGTACTGCCAGTACCCGTTGTGCAACCCGAGTCGCGTCTCCTTCCTCAGCGGCCGGCGGCCGGAAACGAGCGGCGTTTACATCCTGCCCACGCCGGCGCGCACCGCCCTGCCCGACGCCGTGATGCTGCCGCAGTTCTTCCGCCAACACGGGTACTTCAGCGCCGGGGCGGGCAAGGTTTTCCACAGCCTCAAGACCAGCGATGCCGCCTCCTGGGATTCATACGAGGACGGCGCCGGCGAGGACCCCGAAGAGAAGGCGGCCATCGAGGCCCGCTACGGCGGCGGCGACGGCCGGCCGCGATCCCATGTACTGACCAGCGACGGTTCGCGCACGCGCGACGGCTTGAACGTCCGCACGATCGGCCGGTTGCTCGGGGAAAAGTCGGCCGCGGGCAAACCCTTCTTCCTCGCCGTCGGCTTTCACAAGCCGCACCTGCCCTGGACGGCCCCGAAGAAATTCTTCGACCTGTATCCCGGGACCGGCATCCCCGTGCCGGCCGAACCCGCCCTGCGGGACATCCCGCCGATTGCGTTGCAGACCGAGCTGTCCGGTTTTCCCCAGCCGGATTCGCGCGCGGCGGCGATCCGCGGCTACTATGCCTGCATCTCGTTCACCGACTCCCTCATCGGGCTGCTCCTCGACCAGCTCGACCAGCGGTCCCTCTGGAAAAACACCGTGGTCGTGCTGATCGGCGACAACGGATTCCACCTGGGCGATCACGGCGGCCTCTGGGCGAAGCTGAGCGCGTTCGACGCCTCCACGCGCGTTCCCTTCCTGATCGCGGGCGCCGATGTCCCGGCCGACCGCGTGATCTCGACCCCGGTCGAGTTGCTCGATGTGTACCCGACGCTGGCCGAGCTCGCGGGATTTCCCGCGCCGGCGGGACTCGAAGGCGAGTCGCTCGTGCCGCTGATGCACGGCCACGCGACCGCGCCCCATCGGCCGGCCCTGAGCCTCACGTATCATTACGATGTGGCCCGCCGGAAGGATGTGGCCGGCCGCACCGCCATCGCCGAGCAATGGCGCTACACGGAGTGGGAAGGCGGCCGGGCCGGACGCGAATTGTACTGGCGGGCGGACGATCCGGACGAGTACCGGAATCGTGTCACCGATCCGAGCCTCGGTGCGGCGTTGCGCGCCGGCGAGGAGTCCATGCGATCGGCGCCGACGCCCAAGCCCGGCCCCGTCAACCGACCGCGGGCCCTCGATCCGGACGCGAAGCAGAAGAAAAAGTGATCGGGCAATCGCCGGCTCACGGCACCAGCATGAAGCCGGCGCGCACCTGCGACGGTTTCTTGATGTCGTAGTCGAGAATCGTTTCGCCCCAGCCGTTGAAATATTGGAGGAAGACGAAACCGTTGGCGCCGTAGGCGCCGGCCTTCGCGAACCAGTGGTCCGTCACGCGCATCGGCGGCACCGCGTCGATTTTCACGCTTCCGATCGTGCTCCGGGTGCCTTTGCGCAACGTGGCGCTGAGCCGCCAATCGCGGGTCAAGAGTCCGAAGTACACATCGGCGCGACCGCGATAGTCGACGATGTCGGGATTTTCCTTCCGATCGACGTAGTGATAAAACATCGGGGCGAACACCAATCGTTTTCCCGACTCTAGCGCCCACGTGAACTGCGGCCGGGCGTAAGCGATATTGATGCTGCGCGAATCCGGGGCGCCCCGGCGATCAAAGGCGCCGACATTGGCATCGCGATGGGAAAATCCGGCCCGGAAGTCACGAAGCAGGCGGCGGACATAATCGTCACGGATGACAATTTCGCCTCGATCGTCGCCGCCGTCGAGGAGGGTCGCGGCATCTACGACAATATCCGCAAGACCCTGCAATACCTGCTGGCCGGCAACACCGGTGAACTCCTGCTCATGACGGTCTGCGTCATCCTGGGCCTGCCCACGCCGCTGCTGCCCATTCACCTGCTCTGGATCAATCTTGTCACCGACGGGCTGCCGGCGCTCTGCCTCGCCACCGATCCCATCGACCCCGACGTGATGAAGCGCCAGCCGCGGCCTGGCTCCGAGCGGATCACGAACCGTCGGTTCCTTCGCACGATGTTCCTCACCGGGCTGCTCACGGTGGGAGTCGCGTTTACGGTTTACTATTGGGTCCTGCAAACGGGCACCCCGGAGACGGCCCGTGCGGCCGCGCTCGCGGTGCTGGTCTTCGCCGAGCTCCTGCGGTCCTTTGGTGCCCGCAGTGAAACCAAACCGGCCTGGCGCATCTCCCTGTTCACGAACCTCAACCTCGTCGCCGTGGTCGCGATTTCCTTTGGGCTCCAGGTGTGGAGCCAGCACAACGCGATGCTGGGCGGCTTCTTGAAGACATTACCGATGGCGTTCGCCGATTGCGCCCTGCTGATCGCGGTGGGCGCGATCCCGCTGGCGGTGCTCGAGCTCGTGAAGGTCGTACGCCTCAGAGGCGACCGAGCTCACGGATCGCCTCGTACATAGCCACAATGTTCGCGGTCGGGCTGACCGGCTGGAGATTGTGGCACGGCGCGCAAATCCAGCGCGCCCCGCGGTAGATCGCCACGCTCTCGCGCACCTCGCGAACCACGTCGTCCACCGTGCCAAAGGGCAACGTCTGCTGGTTGTCGATCGAGCCGTGGAAGATGATGCGCGAGCCGAAGTCGGCCACGAGCCGCTCGCGTTCCATGCCCGGACAACGCCACTGGATGGGATTGAGCAGCTCGATGCCGACGCGATCGATCAGGTCGGGCAGGAAGATCCGCGCGGCGCCATCGGTGTGATACATCACATGCACGCCGTGCGCCCGGGCCAGCCCGGCCAGCTTGATTTGATTCGGCAATAGGAAGCGGCGGTACATGGCCAGGCTCAGCAGCGGTCCGGCCTGGGCGCCGAGATCCTCGGCCACGTAAGTCGTGTCGATCCGTCCGCGACCGGCCGCGAAGAGGCGGCGATGGTGCTCGTGGTGAAAATCGCCGAGGTGGCCGAGAATGGCATCCGCAATCTCCGGTCGCAGCGCCAGGTCCTCGAACGACGTTTCCAGCCCGCGCAGGTAACAATACAAGAGAAACGGTTCGAAGCAGCCCGCATGGATCGGCCGGAACCCGTCGTCACCATCGAGCGTCCGGGTGACGACCGCGTAGTTGAAATCATCGCACAACGGCCAGCGATGGGCGTGAACCTCCGCCACGCTCTCGGCCGCCGCCAACGGGTGGTGCGCCGGCTCGAGGTAGGAGCCCGAGCCGTACGAAATCTCGCGATAGGCGATGCCCCACATGTCCGCCCCGGCCGGCCAGCCGGGTGGACGGTTCCAAACCGGTTCGACCATGCGGCGGGCGTCGATGTGCAGCCGGCGATAAAGCGCCTCATCATCGGCGCACCCCAGGTCGCGGCGCAGCCGGGCCGTAACCTCGCCGGTGGCCTGATAGTCGGTGGGAATGCGATCCGGTTTCTTTCCGGCCAACAGGGCGAGCCAGCGCTGGCGGGGCGTCATCTCCATGGGCATCAGCTCTCGACCGCGAATTTCGGCTTCGTCGTCCGCCACCGGCCGCCCGTGAAGTCGGGGCATGGCACCGGCGCGCTGCCGGCCGCGATGGATTGTTCCGACAGCGGAAAGATCACGCTCATCGTCACCGAATCGTACACATCGATGGGGGTCTGCGTCCGGTTCCGGACCGCGCGGACAAATTCCCGCAGTTCGACGCCGTCCGTGCCGCCGTGGTCGGCATCGCTCGAGGTGTTCGACGCGCTCCGCCACAGCGCGTGATCATATTTCGCCTGGTACGGCCCGAACGGTTCCCACGTTTCCGCCTTGCCGGGCGCATCGGCGATGAAGACGGCGTCGCGCTGCTCATTATACAAACCGCGGGTGCCCTGGATCTGCCAGCGGTTGTCGTAGGGACGCGGCAACTGCATGTCCATCGCGATGACGATCGTGTTGCCGCGGACCGTCTTGACCATCGTGGTGACGATGTCGCCCTGTTTATAAGGCAGCTGGGCGGGAGCGTGATTCTTGCCGTGCTTCCGCTCGAGCTGATCCTTGATGCCCAGCGAGCGCGAGGCCATCGAGACCACGTGGTCGAAGCGGTCGCCGCAGTTGATGTCCATCCAACTCAGCACCGGCCCGAGACTGTGGGTCGGATATTGGTCGGCATTGCGCCGCAGCAGATGGTCGCCGCTCCAGCGCGGGCGGCCCTGGGCATCGAAGTACCAGTGCAGGCAATTGTGCGAATGGGCGCAGTGGCAATGTACGATCTCACCGAAGAGCCCGGCGCGAATCATCTTCAACACCGCGAGGTTGTCCCGGCGGAAGCTCCAGTTTTCGAGCATCATGCAGGGGACGCCGGTGGCTTCGGAGGTTTTCACCAGCGCCCAGCACTCGTCCAACGTGATCGCGGCCGGCACTTCGACGGCCGCGTATTTGCCCGCCTTCATCGCGGCGACGGCCATCGGGGTGTGCCATTCCCAGGGGGTGGCGATGATCACGGCGTCGAGATCGGCACGATCCATCAGGCGTCGAAAATCCTCATCGCCCTGGGTGTAAAGCGCGGGTTCCTTCCGGCCCGAGCTGACGACCATTTGTTGCGCCTTCGTCGCGGCAGTGGGATTGGTGTCACAGATGGCCGGCGTTTCGACGCCTTTCATGCGGAGCAAGGTCCGCAGCAGGGCGGTGCCCCGACCGCCCACGCCCACACAGCCGATGCGCACCGGTTTCGCGTCGGCGGCGATGGTCTGGCCAATGCTGGCCGGCGCCAGCAACGCCCCCGCGACGGTGGTCGCCCCGGCCTGGAGAAAATCCCGACGTTCGATGGTGGCGTGGTGCTTCATGGCGATTGTCTCCTGGGGAAATGAGTCTGGCGCAGGACGGATCTACTCGGATCCGGCACCGAACTCAAAACGTTCCTTTCAGCGCCCAACGCGAGGGGGCGCAGCCCACTTTCTGGACAATTGTCATTCTCATGCGTGCTCGCCCGGTTCGTAGTTCCGGCTTCAGCCGGTCTCGGCGGGGGCTCTGGCCGCCTTAAGGCGGAACTACGAACAAGGTTGTCCAGGAAGTGGGAGGGTGGGCCGGGAGCTCTGCGCGCAGCGGCGGTCGGAAACAACCTGGCCGCGCGCGGAGCGCACGGTCCACCTTTCAGGCGGCATCTGCCCGGGCAAAAATCCGCCGTGGCACAAGCCGGTTGGAATCGGGACTCGCGTGATTTGACGTCGAGTGCACGAATACGGCGACCGCGGCGGAAATCGTTTCCGCGCCGGTCGTCAGCTCGCGAACCCAATGAAAACAGTCCTGTTCGTTCCACCACGTTGCGGTGTTACGCTTCCCATTCCGTTTTGCCGCCCCGCCTGGATAAGTGGGCCGCGCTTTTTCGCCCGGTTCCTGTTTGCGGCGCTGCCCGTCGTCGCCGCACCGGCCCGGGCCCAAACCGCCGGCGGCCCCGCCGAGGGGAGCGCTCCGAATCCCTCGTTCGTCGCCAGCGCCCCCGCGATGCCGACGGAGGAGACCACGGTGCTTTCCAGCTTCGTGGTCACGAGCTCCCGGGACGAAGGGTATCGCTCCACGCAGAGCGTGTTGGGGTCGCGCACGGTGGAGAACCTCCGCGACACCCCAACGTCGATTTCGATTCTAAACCGGGAATTGATGGATGACTTGAATATAGCCACCGTGAACGAACTCATGGCCTTTGCCATCGCAGGCGAGCACGACCCCAATACCGAGGGCCCCAACGCCCAGTATGTGTTCCGCGGCCAGGTCTCCAATATCACATTGCGCAACGGCGTTCCCTGGTTGCAGGCCATGGACGCCCACAGCATCGAACGCGCCGAGATTCTGCGCGGTCCGCAAGCCTTCCTCTATGGCGAGGGCAACGTGGGCGGGATGCTCAATCAAGTGACCAAGCAGGCGAAGATGAACAACACCCAGAATCTGGCGCTCATGGGTGGATCCTATGGGATGCACCGGGCCGAGGTGGACGTGAATCGCCGGCTGTCCAACACGCTCGCCGCCCGGGTCAGCCTCGTCTACCAGAGCAACGATTCGTTCATCGACCACGTCAGCCGTCAGTTCAAGGGTGCCTACCTCGCGCTGACCTACCAGCCGTTCCGCGACACGACGTTCACCGTCAATGGCGAGTATGGGCGCACCCATGAGGTCCGCGCCACCAACTTGCTGGGCGATCAGTACGCGAACACCCTCGCCTTCGGCACGAGCGCGGCGGCGTATGTGAACACGACCGGCGGCAACACGTGGGTGCCGGCCTTGGGTCAGGTTTTCAACTATGTCGGCCAGCGCCGTTCGGTCGGCACCGGAATTTCAGTGACGAACGAAAGCATCCTGCCGCGGCAATTCAGCTTCACCGGTCCGAGCCAGCTCTTTCGGATGCAGTACAATGCGCTCAACCTCATCGGCGAGCAGCGGGTGGGCAAAAATCTGTTGATCACGCTGGCCGGCACGTTCCTCACCAGCAAACGCTATATCGGGGGCAAGGCCGGCTCTTCCTCCGCCGCCATCTACGTCGATACCAACCCCACCTTGCCCGGCGGCGCGCCCAATCCCTACGTCAACCAACTCTACACCGAGTACTATCTTCGCTCCCACACCTTTGCCCAACCGGTCCGGGACTACCGCGCCACCGCGGTGTATAACTTGAAGCTACGGTTCATGGAGCAGCGGATCGTCGGCTTCGGCATGTACTCCGAGAAAAGCCCCGATCAAGTCTTCGTGTCGGAGTTTGTGAATCCGACGAGCTCGGCGTTCACCGGCGCGTTGGTCAATGCCAACACCCTCGCTGCCTACCAGGCCAACAACACCACCCTGAGCCGCAATTATTTCTACCGGCGCTTCTATCTCAAGGATGGCGACGGCGCGCAGCTCACCGGCAGCGCCGTGCCGTCGGGACGCTCGGTGTTTCTGCGGGACTCGGTTTCCGACGGCGCCAGCGGCCGGTTGACCAACCGCAAGTACTGGACGCCGGCGTATGGCATCGGCGCATCCGGATCCTACTTCAAGGGCCGGTTGCGATCGCTCCTCGGCTGGCGGCATGACGAGTTCGATCAGGATCCGGGACGCGACTTCTACAATCAGGTCACGGGCGAGACCTACGTGCTCAATCCCCAGACCAGGACCCGCATCGACCGCAATGGCGTCAACTACGGCGGCGTCCTGCATCTGCACAAGATGGTTTCGCTCTATGCCAACTACGCGGAGAGTGTCGCGCTCTCTTCGGGCGTAGGCAGCAACACCCTCATCCCGGGCCAGCTCACCGGGCCGTCGCTCGGCGATGGCTACGAATACGGCCTGCGCTGGTCGTTCCTCGATGGCCGGCTGGAATCAAACTGGACCTACTTCATCAGCAACACGCTCAACGCCGCCGTGTCGCCGGCGATTCCGGCGGCCGTGCAGACCGAACTGCAGGCCAATTTCACCAACGTGACTTCGGGTGGAACCGACACCCAGTCGCTCAGATCCACCGGTCTGGAATTTGAGACCGTGGCCAATCTGACGAAGAACTGGCGGCTGATGTGGAATTTTGCGACGAACGATCTCGTGACCTCCGAACGGTATACGCGGCTGCGCGGATTCCGGAGTGAAGGCGCCGCGCAAAACAAGCCGCTGCCCCAGACCGACGCCTTTCTCGCCACGGTGCCCGATGGCACGCCGATTCCCGGCTTCACGAAAGTGCGGACGAACCTGGTGACCAATTATCGTTTCGCGCCCGGGGCGCTCAAGGGCCTGAGCATCGGCGGCGGCTTCCAGTACCGCGCGAAGAGTTATCGCGGGAATTTCGATCTCAACCGGGACGGCTTCGCCGAACAGCTCTGGACCCCGGGCTACACGTTGTGGAACGTGATGGCCGGGTACCGGAGAAAAGTCCTGAACCGCGCGATGAGCCTGAACGTCAATGTGAACAATCTTTTCGACCATAGCTACTACCGGTCCACGAGCTTGGGCGGCGGATCCTGGGGCGAGCCGCGCACCTTCCGCGTTGCGCTGCGGACCGAGCTCTGACCGCGAAAATTTCGACGGCGGCACTTAGGTCGCCGCGAGCGGTGATTGCAGCCTGTCCAAACCCTGATCGCTCAGAGTGCAGTTTGCGTAGCCGCAAACTGCGGGTCCGGCGAAACGGCCACGACGCTGTAACCGAGTCGCGAGGCCACCATTGTCACGATCGTAGGGATGCTCCGCAGTTCGCACTCCGCCGTGGCGGTGCCAGTGGCGAGCCGCCATTCGGGTCATGGGTGAACTTTCGACAAGCGCCCGCCTGACCACCCCATGTCCACTTAACCGGAGGCTTCGCCGCACTTCGGAAGATTACTTCCGATCCACGCGGAGCCCACAGCGCTCCATCACGAGCAGGACACCGGCGATCAACGCGAGCAGGCCGGTAACCCAGATGGGAATCGAGAGTCCGAACAGCAGGTTGAGGCCGAAGACCATCAGGAAAAGGGCGAGAAGGAGGTGAGCCATGGACGCAGATATTATGCCCGACGCCGCGCTGGCGCCATGGGGTGCTCACCTAATGGTCGCGGCGCGCGAAGCGGCGTAACATCGCCACGTGAGAAATCCGCACCAGGAGACGACCCCATGATCACCGACGCCCTATGCGCCTCGGAACTGCGCTACCGCCGGCTGTTCGAGGCCGCCCGCGTGGCATCCTCATTGTCGATCCCCGGACACGCGCAAGATCATCGATGTAAATCCATTTCTGGTGGAGTTCCTGGGCTATCCCTACGAGGAATTCATCGGCAAGGAGCTGTTCGAAATCGGCCTGCTCAAGGATGAGGCTGCCAGCCAGGCCGCCGTCCAGGAACTGCGGATGTCCGGCTATATCCGGTACGAGGACCTGCCGCTCGAGACCCGGGACGGGCGGCGGGTCGACGTCGAGTTTGTCAGCAACCTTTACGACGAAGGGGACCAGCAGGTCATCCAGTGCAACATCCGCGACATCTCGGAACGGAAGAAATCCAACGACGCCTTGCGCGATGCGAAGGACAAACGCGCGCGGCGCACGCTCGAACTGGAAACCCTAGTGGGCCTCCGCACGGCGGAACTGCTGCTGAGCAACGCCCAGCTGGAGACGTTTGTCTATTCCATCGCGCATGACTTGCGCGCGCCGCTGCGCACCATGCAGGGATTTTCCCAACTCCTGGTGCAGGACCACGCGGCGAACCTGAACCAGCAGGGCCGCGATTATGCCAACTTCATCGACACGGCGGCGCAGACGATGGACCGCTTGCTGGCGGACCTGCTGGCGTTCAGCAAGATCAGCCAGCAAAAGCTCGACTTGGTGCCGGTGGTGCTGTTCGCCCCGCTGATCAGCGCGCTGTAGGTGGCCCCGGCCGGCAGCGATCGGAAGAGCGCGGCATCAGCCGAGCTCGCCGGCAGCGCGAAGGCGCCCATGGACGAAAACGCATTGGCGAGCGTGGCCCCGCCGCCCCAGCCCGCGTTGGTGTCCATCACGACACTGCTGCTGTTGTAGAGACCGAGGACAGGATTGCCCAGCACGCCGTCGACGCCGAAGACCGCCAGGGTCGGACCCACCCCGCGAACCAGCAGCTGCTTCGAACCCGTCCCGCTGATCCCAAAGCCGACCGCCATCGTGCTGTCGCCGGTGCCGACAAACGTCCGCACCGATACATTGATGAGGCGCGCGGTGCCGGTCGGACCGATCCCAACCAACGGACTCGTCACCGCCAGGGTCGCCGTGCCGCTGACGCTCGTGCCCGCCGCATTCGCGAGCAGCGCACGATAGCGGCTGCCGTTCATCGCGGTCGTCAGATTGGTGACGTTCAAGGTCGTCGTCGTCGTTCCGCTGTAGGTGGCGTTGTTGTTCAACGAGGTCCACGTCGCGCCCGCGTCCGTCGAGACCTGCCATAGATAAGTCGTCTGGGAATTCGGCGCCCCGAGGGTGAAACTCGCGTTCTGGCCCGTGGTGACGGCGACGCTGGCCACCGGGGTGCCGGACGGCGGCGCGGCAACGAACACGCCTTTGAGGATCGCCTGGTTGTCGCCATCGGCGACATAGAGATTTCCGGATCCGCCCACCGCGATGCCCTGCGCATAGTAGAAGCGGGCGTTCGGACCGCCCAGCGTGCTGACTTCGCCGCCGGCAGTGATTTTGCGCACCGCCCGGTTAAAGGTGTCCGCCACAAAGACGTTGCCGCTGCCATCCACCGCGATGCCGTACGGCTGGTTGAGTTGGTGCATGGCGTCGGCGGCGGCATGTTGTGGGGCTACCTCAATCTTTCCCGGCATCTCGGCCCCGACCAGCCCGTGTATGTGTTTCGCGCCGATCGGCCGGCCGGAGAGAATCGCTTCGAGACCATCGAGGAGATGGCGGCGCGCTATGTGCAGGAACTGCGGACCTTCCAGCCGGCCGGGCCTTATTCGCTCGGCGGATACTGCTTCGGCGGCAACGTCGCGTACGAAATGGCGCGACTCCTTGAGGCGCAGGGCCAACGCGTGGCAAGCCTCGCCCTGATGAATTCGTCGCCGCCCAATTCGGGCTACTATCGCTTCCGCTGGACGCCGCCCGCCCTCGTGCGCTTCATGGCCAACCTCGTGTCCTGGCGCGCGAACTTTTTCACCTGGGACCCCCCAGGTGCGCGGCCGCTATGTCCGCTGGAAGCTGTCCCAATGGTCGCGGCGCGTCGCCGGCTGGTGCGGGCGGACCGGGATGGCCCCGGCCGGTGGTCCCGGCGAAATCGTGGATCTCGCGGCACTCCCGGCCGGCGAACAACTCCTCTACGAGATGCACCTGCGCGCGCTGATCCGCTACCATTGCCGGCCGTACGCGGGTGCGGTGACGCTTTTCCGCACCCACGGTCATCCGCTGGTCAGCTCGTTCGATCCACTCTACGGCTGGGGCGAATTCGCGCGGGGCGGCATCACGCTGCGCAAGATGCCGGGCGGCCACGAAAGCCTGCTCGAGGAACCGCACGTACAGGCGGTCGCACGGGAGTTGCAGGCCTGCCTGGTCGCGCCTGACCGCCTCGCGCCCTAGGATTACTGTGTGACGTTCCTCGCGAAAAACCGCCCAGCCTGTTTGTCATCCATTAGATGACAACCTGCTCTGAGAATTGAGAGACTTTCCAGGGCGACTTAACAGAATGATACTAGCCCCGGGTGGGCCGGGTGAACGTGATTCGCACACTCGGCGTGCTGCCGCCCCGGAGCTGAGGACGTGTTTTCAACACCGGCTTTTCCCGGACCGCGGAACTCAAAACAATCCTCGCGGGGAATCGTGATTTGGTCTTGAAAAAACCCGGGGTGGTTCGCGGGGGCCGTACCCGCACCCGATCCATCACGTCCTCCACCCTGTTACTCATGATCTCGAACGATAACCTCACTCGCCGCGAAATCCTGAAGACCGCCGCGAACCCCGTCACCGGCCTCGCCGAGTCCGTCGGCTACGTCCGCGGCCTGCTGGCCGCGCTCGCGTAGGAGTTTGTCGGGCCTCACTCCTTGAACGCGCTTCGGTATATGCTGAACCTCTTCACCTGCCGCCAACCCCAGCCACGGTCGTCATGAAAGCTGCCCTCCTCCGGTTCACCTGCGCCGCGCTGCTCGCCTTCGGCCTCGCGTTTCCCGCCTCCGCGCAAAACGCGAAGAAGAAGGGCAGTGCCGCCGGCAAGGCCGCGCTCAAGGACGGGCTGCCACCCGACGCGCGCAAGCTCGCGCTCGGCGATCGTGCGCCCGACTTCAAGCTCCTCGGCATCGACGGCCGGACCTACACGCTGGCCGATTTCAAGGCCGCGCCGGTGCTGATGGTGGTGTTCCTCTCCAATCACTGCCCGTACTCCCACGCCGCCGAGACGCGCCTGCTGCCGCTGGCGCGGGAGTTCAAAACCAAGGGCATGGCGGTGGTGGCGATCAACCCCAACAGCCCGGATGGCCTCTCGGTCACCGAGCTCGGCTACAGCAAGTACAACGACAGTTACGAGGAGATGAAGTTGTACGCCAGGGACGTGGGTTTCCCGTTTCCGTATCTGTACGACGGCGACACCCAGGTGACGGCAAAGGCATACGGCTGTCTCGCGACGCCGCACGTCTTCCTCTTCGATCGCGAGCGCAAGCTGCGCTACGTCGGCCGGGTCGACGATTCGCGTTTCGAGGACGTGAAGACCGTCACAACGCACGACGCCCGCAACGCGGTGGTCGAGCTGCTCGCGGGCAGGCCGGTGACGGTGCCGAGCACGATCGTCATGGGCTGCTCGACGAAATGGAATTCGAAGCGGGACGACATCGCGAAGGCGGAGCAGAAATGGAAGGCGGAGCCGGTGACGCTCGCGCCTATCGACGCCGCGGGAGTCGCGGCGCTGGCGAAGAATTCGTCCAACCGCCTCCGGCTGTTCAACGTGTGGGCGACGTGGTGTGCGCCGTGCGTCGAGGAGTTTCCCGGGTTGGTCTCGCTCGCGCGCCGTTTTGGCAACCGCGATTTCGAGTTGATCACAATCAGTCTGGACGATCCGAAGCTGCAGGCGCAGGCGAAGAAATTTCTCGAGAACCAGCATGCCTCGGCTCCGGGCCGGCTGCAGCGCGTGCTGAAGGCGGAAGGCCGCGACGCGGTGAACTTCATCTACACGGGTGCGAGCACGGACGCGCTGTTGCAGGCGCTGGATCCCCAGTGGCCCGGCCCGCTGCCGCACACGGTGCTCGTGGCGCCCGGCGGAGAAATCCTCTACCGCCACAACGGTCCGGTCGATGAGGGTGAGCTGCGCGCCAAGATCGTCGACCTGCTCGGCCCCTACTACACGCCGGACCAGACGAAGTAGGGTAATCGCTGCCGGCGTAAGCGTAGGCAGCTCGCTGGCGAGCGCGTTCGGTGGTGGGCCGGCCGCTCCGCGGCCGGCAAACGGCGGGCGGAAACAGAAACAATCCAGCCGCGCGCGGAACGCACGGCCCACCACGGAGATTCTTCGCGGGGCAAGAAACCGGGATGCCTCCATCCCGTTCAAGTCATGAATTCGAGACTCCCCCGATCGACAATTCCTGCACAAATAGACTTGAAACTCCGGGGCCGCGGAACGTCGGTAGGTTGGCTCCCAACCCCCATGGCCAACCCGAAAACCACTTTGCGCGCGCGCACGACGTCGGCTCGATCCCGGCCGAGCTTTGCCGTGGCCATCCTGGCCGCCTCCGTCGCAACCGCCGCGGCGGCCGTCGATTTCAACCGCGACATCAAGCCGATCTTCGCCGACCACTGTTATTCCTGCCACGGCCCGGAAAAGCAAAAGAGCGGCCTGCGGCTGGATCGGAAGACCGATGCGCTGCAGGGCGGCGATGCGGGCGCGGTCTTCGTGCCGCATCAGAGCGCGAAGAGCGTCCTGTTCCAGAATATCGTCAGCACCGATCCCGACACCGTGATGCCGCGCGAGGGCGATCCGCTGACGCCCGCCCAAGTGGCCTTGATCAAGGCGTGGATCGACGCAGGCATGCCCTGGCCGGACGACGCGGACGAGGACGCACCCAAGCGCAGCTCGCACTGGTCGTTCCAACCGCCGGCGCGACCGGGCCTTCCCGTGATCAAGAATCCGCGCTGGCCGCGCAATCCCGTGGACCACTTCGTGCTCGCCCGGCTCGAAAGCGAAAAAATCCAGCCTTCGCCGGAGGCTGATCGCATCACGTTGCTGCGCCGCCTCAGCTTCGATTTGCTCGGACTGCCGCCGTCGCCGGGGGATGTGAAGGCGTTTCTGGCCGACGCCGGTCCCGACGCCTACGAACGCCTGGTGGATCGCATGCTGGCTTCGCCCCACTTCGGCGAGCGCTGGGGCCGGCACTGGCTGGACTTGGCGCGTTACGCCGACAGCGATGGCTACGAAAAGGATTCGCCGCGGCCCTTCGCCTATCTCTATCGCGACTGGGTCATCGCCGCCATCAATCGCGACCTGCCGTTCGATCAGTTTACGATCGAGCAACTGGCCGGCGATTTGCTCCCCGGGGCAACGCATGACCAAAAGGTCGCCACCGGGTTTCACCGCCAGACGCTCATCAACAAGGAGGGCGGCGTCGATCTGGAGGAGTTTCGCAACAAGGCCGTTGTCGATCGCGTGGGCACGACCGGCACCGTGTGGCTGGGCCTGACGGTCGGCTGCGCCGAATGCCATTCGCATAAGTTCGATCCGCTCACCCAACGCGAGTTCTACCAGCTCTTCGCCTTCTTCAACAATGCCGACGATCAGGAACTGCCGGCGCCGACCGCCGAGCAGTTGAAGATCTATCACGCCGCCAAGACCCAATGGGACGCCGCCCAAGTGCCGCTGCAGACGAGTTACGACGAATACGTCCGCGATGTCCTGCCGGCGAAACAGGCGCAGTGGGAAGGGGCGGGCAAATTCGATCTCCCGGTGTGGGATCCGCTCGACGCGGACGCGGTCGCCGCGGCCAACGGCACCACGCTGACCAGAAAATCCGATCGCTCGGTCGCGGCATCCGGCCTGAGCCCGATCACCGAAACCTATACGGTTACAACCGGCGCGGCGTTGGCCCGCATCACCGGATTCCGCCTTGAGGTGCTCCCGGTTGGCAAGGACAAGGCCGGGCCGGGGCGTTCGGGTAACGGGAATTTTGTCCTCACCGAATTCAGCGTGAAGGTGCAGCCGGCGAACGGCGGGGAGCCCCGGGTCATCGCCCTGAAGAATGCGGTCGCCGATTTTTCGCAGAAAGATTGGGCCGTGGCGGGGACGATCGACGGCAAAGCCGCCACCGGCTGGGCGATCAGCCCGGAGGCCAAACGCCGCCACGTCGCGGTGTTCGAGTGCGCCGAGCCGCTGGCGCTCGCCCCCGGCGAGAAACTGGTCTTCACCCTCGAGCAGCAGTTCGGCAATCAACACACGATCGCAGGCTTCCGGTTGGCCGCCACGGCGTCGCCGGCACCGTTGCTGGCGACTTTGGCCGACGACTTGGTGGCGGTGGCCTGGAACACGCTGCCGGCGAAACGCACGCCGAAGCAGCTCGCCGCGTTGACGGGGTATTTTCGCGACGAGATCGACCCGGAGGCGAAGAAACGGCGCAAGCCCGTCCTGGACCACGCGAAAAAGGAGCCGAAGTATCCGGAAACCAAGGCCGCGATTCTCGCCGAGCGGGATACGCCGCGCGCGACGCACGTCCACGTCCGCGGCGATTTCCTGCGCGCAGGCCCCTCGGTCAAGGCGGCCACGCCCGCCGCCCTGCACGCGTTCAAGCCGCGCGGCGAAAAGCCCGACCGGCTCGATCTCGCCCGCTGGCTGGTCGACGACGCCAATCCCCTGACGGGTCGCGTCACGGTGAATCACGTCTGGAAGAACCTGTTCGGCCGCGGGCTGGTGGTCAGCGTGAACGACTTCGGCACCCGCGGCGAAAAGCCCTCGCATCCGGAGTTGCTCGACTGGCTGGCCACGGAATTTCCGCGGCTGGGCTGGAGCCGCAAGGCGTTGCTCCGGCTCATCGTCACCTCGGCAACGTATCGCCAGGCCTCGCTTTACCGGCCCGATTTGGTCGACGTCGATCCGCTCAACACGCTGCTCGCGCGCCAGAGCCGGCTGCGGCTCGAGGCGGAGATTGTGCGCGACACGCATCTGGCGGCGAGCGGGTTGCTCGCGACAAAAATCGGCGGTCCGAGCGTGCGGCCGGCGTTGCCCGCCGACATCGCCGCGCTCGGCTATGCCAACTCGGTGAAGTGGCGCGAGAGCGAGGGCGAGGATCGCTATCGGCGCGGCATGTACATTTTTTTCCAACGCACCGTGCCCTATCCGATGCTGATGACCTTCGACGCCCCGAACTCGACCACGACGTGCACGCGCCGGGAGCGATCGAACACGCCGCTGCAGGCGCTGACCCTCTGGAACGACCCGGTCTTTTTCGAATGCGCCCGCGCGTTGGGCAGGCGCGTGGCAACCGAGCCGACGCTGGAGGCCCGGCTCCAGCGGGCGTTCGAGCTCTGCCTGGCCCGCCCGCCGGGCGACGCGGAGCTGGCGCGGTTGCGACAGCTGTTCGACGACCAGCAGCGCCTGACCCGGGACCGCCCGAAAAGCGCGGCGGCGATTCTCGGTCTCGAAGGCGATGTCGTCCTGCCCGCGGATCCCGCGAGCGAGGCGAGCCTCGTCGCCGCCGTGCGCGTCATCATGAACCTCGACGAATTCATCACCCGCGACTGACCATGAGCCCCGAAGAAATCGTCAAGCTGACCCGGCGGGATTTTCTCGCGACCACGGCAAGCGGCCTCGGCGGCCTGGCCCTGGCCTCGTTGTTTCAGGCCGACGGTTTGCTCGCGGGGGAGGCCAGCCCGGGGGCCGGGCCGCAGGCGCCGCGCGCCCCGCACTTCGCGCCCAAGGCGAAGAACTGCATCTTCATCTTCATGGAGGGCGCGCCGAGCCAGATGGATTTGTTCGACCCGAAGCCCAAGCTCAACGAGCTGAACGGACAAAAGCTGCCCGACTCGATGCTGGAGAAGGTGCGGTTCGCCTTCATTCAAAAGGACGGGGCGCGGCTGATGGGCTCGCCGCGGAAATTCACGCGGCACGGCCAGTGCGGCATGGAATTGTCGGATCTGCTGCCCCACCTCGGCACGTGCGCCGACGACATCGCGCTGATCCGCTCGATGCACACGGATCAGTTCAATCATCACCCGGGCCAGTTGCTGATGCAGTGCGGCTCGTCGATGTTCGACCGGCCCGCGATGGGGGCGTGGCTCAACTACGGCCTCGGGAGCGAATCGAAGAACCTGCCCGGCTACGTCGTCCTGACGGCCGGGCGCGGCACGAGTGGCGGCGCCTCGCTGTGGTCGAGCGGTTTCCTCCCGTCCGATTACGCCGGGGTGCTGTTTCGCAACCAGGGCGATGCCGTGCTCAACCTGAGCAACCCGCCGGGCATCACCGAGACGATGCAGCACTACGGACTCGGGGCGATCACCGATCTGAACAAACTTCGGCACCAGCAGGTACGCGATCCGGAAATTGCGAGCCGCATTGGCGCCTACGAGCTGGCGTTTCGGATGCAGACGGCCGCGCCCGAGCTGATCGATCTGTCGGGCGAATCCAAGGCCACGCTCGACGCCTACGGCCTCGATCGCACGGAGCCGGAGATGAAGGCGAATCGCGGCGGCGGCCCGGGGCAGTTCAAGACGTTTGCCACCAATTGCGTGCTCGCGCGGCGACTGATCGAACGCGGCGTGCGGTTCGTGAACATTTTCCACGCCTCGTGGGATCATCACAGCAATCTAGAGGCGGAACTCGGTTTCAACAGCCGGATGGCCGACCAGCCGATTGCCGCGCTCCTGAAGGATCTCAAGCAGCGCGGCCTGCTCGATGAGACACTCGTGGTCTGGGGTTCGGAATTCGGCCGCACCCCGCTGGGCGAGAATCGCGTGGGCTACCAGGCGGTCACCGGGCGCGATCATCATCCGTTCGCCTTCAGCCTCTGGATGGCGGGCGGGGGCGTCAAAGGCGGCCAGGTCATCGGCGAGACCGACGACATCGGCTGGAACATCGTCAAGGACCCGGTGCACGTGAACGACCTGCATGCGACCATCCTGCACCTGTTTGGCCTCGACCACACCAAGCTCACGTACCGGTTTCAGGGGCGCAATTTCCGGCTCACCGACGTGGCGGGCAAAGTGGTCGACAAGCTGGTGGCGTGAGCGCGGCCGCGTTCATCGGGTAGAAACGCGGCGGCATTTCCAGCCGGCGATGGCGGTACAGGGACGTGGCGCTGCATCTCTGCGCCGAACTCCCGTCGGAGATCAAAGCGGCCGTCATACCCACGACGTGTTAAAAGTCTGCGAACGCGGAAATTCGCCAGCAGTGGCCACGCAGCCGCTCAACGTCCTCAGCATAACGCTGATTTTTCCGCGTCTTCGCGCCTCCGCGTGAGAGATAATCGGAGGGTGGGTTTCACGACTGCGCAACCGCCTTCTCCCGGCGCAGTCCGGTAAGAAGGCCGCGCCACCCTGCCGGCCAGCATCAAAGGGCCAGGAGCTTGACGTTCTTGTACCAGACCTTCTGGCCGTGGTCCTGAAACCCGAGGAAGCCGCGGCGGGCGAAGTCTTTCACCGCCCGGGGCTGGCCGTTCAGCTTGAACTTGTGCTTCTCTCCGTCGGGGCAGACGCCGGGCTGCGTGAATTCGTCGCAGTTGATGGCACTGACCGGTTCGCCGTTGACTCTCACGCTGATGTGCGGGCCCCGGCAGGTGATCTCGACGGAGTTCCACTCGCCGACGGGTTTGCCGGCGTTGCGGGAGATCGGGACGAGGTCGTAGACGGCGCCGAAGTCGTGTTTGCCCGTGCCGCTGCCGGACATCACCTGGATCTCAAAGCCGGTGTGCACCGGGATGGCGGGATCGGCCACGCGCACAAAGATGCCGGAGTTGCATTTCTCGGCCTCCCAGCGCACGTCGCACTTGAGCGTGAAGTCGCCGAACATCTTTTCATGAATGATCAGGTATCCCCCCGACTTGTACGGGACGAGGGCGCCGTTTTCGATCGGTGCGGCGATCGGTTTGCCATTGTTGCATTTCCAACCGGAAAAATCCGTGCCGTTAAAGAGCAGCTGCCAGCCGGCCGTGCGCTCGGCCGGCGTGAGGGCGTTGTCGGCCGCGGTCAGGCGGAGCACGGCCAGGATCGAACAGCATAGCCAGGCGGGGAGGTTCTTCATGGTGAGGAGAGGTGGGGTGGAGGATGATTGACCGACAAGGCGCAGGCTCGCGTCGTTCGGCACGCTTTGGCAATCGGGAACTGGGCAGGTTGCCATCGTCATGATGTCAGTCATAGATTGTCAGTCATGAGCGCAGGCGCTACTTTTACCCTCCGCGATCTGAACCGGCGGCCAGCCTGAACCTGCCCGGCAGCGTTGAGATTGAGGCGAGGTTGAAAAGTGCCGCCGCCAGACGTGCCTGATCTTTCGATGCGAAGGCGAGCGCACTCGCCAAGCTGGTTGGATTGGAGACGACGTAAGTGGGGTGCCCGGCGGGTCAAATCGCGAAACGCGATGATGGCCGCTTGCCTCGTTGATTTCCGGCCGAGGATGGTATTGGTTCGCCTTTGATCTGCCGGAGCCCGGCGGACTTCCGACAAACTCCCCCGCAACCTGAGTTTTCACCCACGCCTCCGCCCATGTCCAAACCCCGCTCCCATCGCCCCTCGGGTCGCGTGCCGGCGTCATGTCCGCCTGGGGCCATTGTCGATCACGGTTTCATTCCGGTGCGGGCCAAACTGATCGAGGTGGCCGCCTTTCTGGACCGCGTCGAGCGGCACGGAGCGGCGGATGATTTCCGCTGCGAGGCGCTGCGCAAGGCGGCGGTGCTGCTGGTCGACGGCCGGCCGGAACGCGCCCGCCGCATCCTGGAGAAGTTGAGCGATCCGACCACGAAGCCCGACGCGGTTTCCTCCGGCAAGGTTGCCCTCGGCGCCTGGCAGGCTCCGGCAAAATAATCCTCCGCCATGCGCTACATCGAACCCCACGGCCACATGGTCAGTCGCACGACTGACGACTACCAGGCGATGGTCACCGCCGGTTGCCTGGCCGTCTGCGAGCCGGCGTTCTGGGCCGGATTTGATCGCGGATCGGTCGCGGGCTTTCGCGATTATTACCGCCAGTTGACGGAGTACGAGCCGGCCCGGGCGGCGAAGTTCCTGTTGCCGCATTTTTGCTGGCTGTGCCTGAACCCGAAGGAGGCCGAGGACCTCGCCCTCGCCCGCGACGTGCTCGCGATCATCCCGGAATTTCTGACGCGGCCGAACGTGCTCGGCATCGGCGAGATCGGGCTCAATCGCAACACCCGCAACGAACTCGCCGTGCTCGAGCAGCACGTCGAGCTCGCGGTGACGCACGACCAGCTGATTCTCGTGCACACCCCCCACCTCGAGGACAAGTTGAAGGGCACGAATCTGATCGTCGATCTGCTGCGCGCGCATCCGGGCGTGAAACCAGAGCGCGTGATCATCGACCATGTCGAGGAACACACGATTCAACGCGTGCTCGATCGCGGCTTCTGGGCCGGGATCACGCTGTATCCCGACTCGAAATCGTCGCCGCCCCGCGCGGTGGACATGCTGGAGATCTGCGGGCGCGAACGCATCTGGATGAACAGCGCCTGCGACTGGGGCGTCAGCGATCCGCTGGCGGTGCCAAAGACGGCGCTGGAGATGCGCCGGCGCGGACACTCGGCCGAATTCGTCGACCAGGTGCTGTATCAGAATCCGCACCGGTTCCTGTCGCAGTGCCCGAAGTTTCGCCTCGAGTGAGGTTTTTGCCCGGCAAAAGCCTCATGCAGCTCAACTACGGCATTCATCTCGCCTACTGCACGAACGTCCACCGGGGCGAGACGTGGGCGGAGACCTTCGCCGCGCTCGAGCGCCACACGCTGCCAGTGCGGCGGCGGGTCGCGCCGGGGCGCGCCTACGCCATTGGCCTCCGGCTCGGGCAGCGCGCCGCGGAGGAACTCGCGCGGCCGCCGGCGCTGGCGGCGTTTCGCACCTGGTTGGATCGGCACGACTGCTACGTCTTCACGATCAACGGATTTCCCTACGGCAGTTTCCACGGCACGCGGGTGAAGGAGCAGGTGTACGCGCCCGACTGGGCGACGACCGAGCGCGTCGCGTACACGAAGCAGCTGTTCGATCTGCTGGTGCAACTGCTGCCGGCGGGCGTGGCGGGCAGCGTGAGTACCGTTCCGGCTTCGTTCAAAAGCTTCGTCGCCGTGGACCCCGGTCGGCGGCAGGCCATCTTCGCGCATCTAACCGAGTGCGCGCGGTACATTGCGGCGCTCAGCGAGCGAACCGGCCGCGACCTGCACCTCGGACTCGAACCCGAGCCGCTCTGCCTGATCGAGACCAGCGAAGAAACGATTGCGTTCTTCGACGCCTGGCGCGCCAGCGATCCGGCGGTCGAGTCGTTGCTGCGTTTCGTCGGCGTGAACTACGACTGCTGCCATCTGGCCGTGGAGTTCGAGTCACCCACAGTCGCGCTCGATCGGATCGCCGCGGCGGGACTGCGGCTGAGCAAGCTCCACCTCAGCTCGGCGCTGCGGGTGCGTCCCGATGCGGAAGGTCGACGCGCGCTCGCCGCGTTTGTTGAACCCACCTACCTCCACCAAGTTGTGGTGGGGCGGGGCGGCGACGTGCATCGTCGCTTTGTCGATTTGCCGGACGCGCTGGCGGATCCGGAACCCTCCGGTGTGGATGACGAATGGCGGATCCATTTTCATGTGCCGCTGCACGCGGCGCCGGGCGCGCCCTTTGGTGATACCCGCGACCATTTGATCGGCGCGCTCGATTGGCTGGCGGCGCATCCCGGCGCCTGCGAGCACCTCGAGATGGAGACGTACACCTGGGAAGTGCTGCCGCCGGCGCTGCGGCTCCCGATCGAGGATCAACTCGTCCGGGAATATGCCTGGACACTCGACGCGTGTGTGCAGCGGGGCTTGGCCGAGGCGGGCGTCGCGACCCCGGGTGCGCGGGAGGCGGCGGGATGACGGCGGCGGCGCCGGCGTCTGTGCGGTTTCCGGTTCGGGCGGGGTTCAACCTCGCGCGGGCGGGAAACTTTCCCTCCGTGGCCAGCAACGTGCTCGCGGCGCTCGTGCTATCGTCGCGCGAATTGGGCTGGCCCTCGGGCGGGCAACTCGGGTTGGCGCTGGCGGCGGGTTGCCTCGCCTATGCCGGCGGCGCGACGCTCAACGATGTGGCCGACGCGCGCTTCGACGCGCAGCACCGGCCCGAGCGGACAATTCCGCGCCGAGTGGTGACGCGCGCGGCGGCGGCCTGGCTGGGCGGGCTGGAATTGGCGCTCGGACTCGGGTTGCTGGTGTTGGCCGGCGCGTCGGTGCTTCTGGCCGCGGGGTTGGCCGCGGTGATCCTGGTTTATGATTGGATCCACAAACGCTGGAGTGGCTCGGTCGTGCTGATGGCGGGTTGCCGGGTGTTGCTGGCGCTGACGATCGCCTCGCTGCCCGGGCATGCGATACAACCGGCGTTCCTCTGGTGGATCGGCGGGTTGTTCGTCTACATCGTCGTCTTGAGCGTGCTGGCCCGCTGGGAGTACCGCCCGGGCGCCCCGGCAGAGAAGCTCGGGCGGATGGTCGGCCAGTTGCTGGCGTTCATCCCCTTGATCGATGCGGGCGCATTGCTGTTCGCGGGGGCGTGGCTTCCCGCCCTCGCATGCGCGGCGGCGGTTCCGCTCGGTCGCTGGGCGCAGCGGCTGGCGGCGGCGACCTGACTACAGAAGGGAAATCTGATTCTCCACGGGAGCGGTTTTTCACCGGTCGACGGATTACGAACGCGTCCGGGGGCACGACCCATGGGGTCAACCCGCTGATCGCCTCCATTGCGATGCGGTAATCGATGGGGTCAGGCTGCTAATCTTTCACTTGCTCGCTGACACACCCCGATTAAGATGGAACTCCTTCCAGCACGGTCTGTGCCTCCGCGGCCACTCAAATCCCGTCTGGTCGAAATCTTCCCCGGATGCGACCGCTTGCACGCGAACTGAAAGGAAATCCGATTTTCCGGGCGAGGAGATTGACTCTTTATTGGAGAGGCAGCATTAGATTTTCCATGCAATCTACGTATTCCATTAGCGGGGCGCAGGCGCAGTTTCCGGCCGTGGTGCGGGCGGCTCGTGCCGGTCGCGTCATCGGCGTGACGAAGCACAATGAGACGGTGGCGTTCGTGATTTCACGCGACCGGCTGGAAGGGCTCATTGAGACGAAGGAGTTGCTGGCCAACCCGAAATTCGTGAAAGCGTGGAAAGAAGCCAAAACCGGAAAGGGGAAATACTATCCGGCCTCCGCCCTTGCCGACTAAAATCCGAGTGCATGAGCGGGTGATGGCGTTCCAGCGCGCCCTCGCACCCGCGCCGCGCCGGGCGATGAAGGCGGCGCTGATGAGACTGGCGGATGGCCGTGGCGACGTGAAGGCGTTGGAGGACGACTTGGATGGGCTCTACCGGCTGCGTGTAGGTGTGCATCGGGTGATTTTCCTTTATGCACCGGATGGCGCCATTTGGTGTTTTTTTGCCGAGAGACGCGCGATTGTTTACGAAATCCTGTCGGCCAGTCCGGCGGAGCTGATCGGGGAGGACTAACTGACTGACCCTCTGCTTGGCCTGGTGACCTCCCGATACGGCGGGCCGTGGGCCTGCGGGCGGTCATGGGGCGGGCGAAACCGACACGGGTGAGGATCGCCAGGATGTCGGCCTTCGTTTCGACCACGGCGATCCGGTGTAACCAACCGGAGCAAAGCGGACACTGCCTGTTGAACGAAGCCGCTGCGCGGCGCACGGGTCTGGACATATTGAGGCGGACGGACGATTGTCGGGCAGCGATGAAGCACGCAAACGTGAATATAAAGTTTGAGA
>JBIJCX010000362.1:0-8384 GCA_044344465.1 Opitutaceae bacterium | reverse complement strand
GGCCGGTAAACTTGGTGGAATAGAACGGGTCGAAAATATTTTGGATCTCCGCAGCCGCGATTCCCACGCCCGTGTCGGCCACTTCCAGGCAGGCATAGGCCGTGGCTTGCGGCTGCCAGTCCAGGGGGAAATGCTCGGCGGCGAGAATCTCCGCGGCCGATGCCGTCTTCACGCTCAGGCAAATCGCGCCCCGTCCGTCACCGCTGGACTCCCAGGCATTGGTGATGAGGTTCATCAGCACCTGTTGAATCTGGCTCGCGTTGGCGTGGAGGCCTGGCCCGGGCGAGGGCAAGTCGGTCTCCAACACCACGCTTGGCGGCAAGGTGGACTTCAGCAGGGCCAGACTCTGCCGGCAAACCTCGGCAAGATCCAGCGGGGCATTCTTGACCTGCGCTTGCCCGAGGTAGGTCAGCATCTGGCTGCTGAGCTCCGCCGCTTTGCGGGTGGACTGCATGGCGGCGGACAGGTCGTCACCTGATCCGGCCTTGCTAGGCCGATTGCTCGCGGCCACCTCCAAGTTCAGCATCACCACCTGCAGCTGGTTGTTGAAGTGGTGGGCGATGGCTCCGGCCATCCGGCCCAGGCTCTCGGACTTCTGGAGCTGTCGGTTCAATTCCTCCCGTCCGGCCTTCTCCGCCTCCGCCCGTTTGCGCTCGGTCAGGTCGCGGTGAAAGCATTGGATGAACGGGTTCCCATCGATGGTGATCAGGCTGGCCGACACCTCGAGCGGGAAAACATGACCGTCCTTGTGATAATGTTCCGTCTCGAAGGTCATTGCTTCCCCGGCCAGCAGGCGGCGAATCCGCTCAGGAGCTAGTGCAGCACAGGGCGGCGTATCCAGCTCCTTCAAGCTTATGCGCTGCATCTCTTCCACGCTGTAGCCATGCATGCGGGCGAACGCTTCATTGACGAAAGATATTGTGCCGTCGGTGGATAGATAGAAAATGCCTTCTCTCGCTCTTTCAAATAATGTCCGATGACGAACTTCGCTCTCCTGCAACTTCTGCTCCAACTGCTTGCGCTCAGTGATGTCGGTGTAGGAAATCACGGCGCCTTGGCCGATTGGACTTAGCGATGTGGCGCTCATGAGGAACCATCGCTTTTGCTTCGGGGTATCGCAGGTTATGTCCAACTCGAAGCTGGGTAGACGCCCACCCAACACAGCGCGGATGCCTTGGGCCAACCTCACAGTGGAGTCGTCCGGAGTATATCCGGGTCTCTCCCCACAAACCGCCAGAAAGTTATCCCCGATCTCGACGCCCCGCGGGGACCCGCCGGAAACAGCGGTGTTAGCCAAATAAAAATCCCGCCAGGATTTGTTGACCGACAAGATTCCCCCGGCGGCGTCCACGACCACTATTTGGCTGGGCAGTGAGTTCAGAATCGCGATACGCAGGGCTGCAGGGTCTAATTCTTCCGGTGGCGACGCAGTCGGTCCAGCGTTTGATTGAGGCGAGCTTGCCAGCGGTGAATCGGTCTCAATTCCCACGGGAACGGTCGCTTGGTCAGGTTGGTCTTTCATCGTGCTCCGCCCTCGTTTGTCCGGTCCGTGATCGCCACCGCATCCCACGACCCAGCCGCGCGCACCAGAGCGGTGGAGCGGGCGCTGCGCGGCATGTCATCGTATCCGTAACGCCGAGCGTTCAGCGTCGTATCCATGCACTCAGACGCTGGCCCCGTGGCTCCGGGTGGGGGTAATTAATCGAAGTCACGTGCGCATCACCTGCTCATATCGACAGCGGTCAACCCTTCCGCAGTAGCGACTTCTTGTCATGCGGCATCCGGTCTTCCACTGTTGATAAAATGTGGCGTTTCCAAAAGGAACGTCATGGAAACACGCGGTCCGCGATCACCCGCCGCACCCAGACGAACGCATCCCAACAGCAACCGACCTTGGTCTTTCAATATCTTCGCGCTGCTTGTTGGCCCAGTGTGCGGGCGCTTGCAGCCCCGATGAAAAACCGCGATGATTGATGCATGGATGCGCAAACGGTCTCATTTTACGAGACCCGCGCCCGTGATTGGACCGCTCAACACCGCGGTGTTTCTTCTCCGGCCGTTGCGATCTGCAAAACATGGCTGCGGCCTGGCTGCACGATTCTGGATGTCGGATCAGGGAGTGGTCGCGACATGGCGGCGCTCCTGCTTGAGGGCTTTGAGGTCTATGGGCTGGAGCCGGCTGCCGCGCTAATCGCAGAAGCCGAAGCCGCCTATCCTTCATTGAAGGGACGGATTACTCGCGGTTCGTTGCCGTGCGACCTGCCCGCCAATCGCGTTTTTTCCGCGGTGCTCTGCTCAGCCATGCTCATGCACGTGCCGGCCCAGCAATCGTTGGAAGCCGTCCATGCTCTGCGGCGGCTTCTGAGGCCGTCAGGCCGGGCCATCGTCTTTGTCTCAACCGGGAGACAGGTTGATCCAGTCTCCCATCGCGACGCGGAGGGACGCCTATTCCACGAACCCGCTCCAGAGGCGGTCCAGTTGCTGTTCGAGCGTGTAGGTTTCAGGTTGCGCCATCAGCAGACGACGCCTGATCGCATGGAACGAACCGAACTCAAGTGGCATATGTTCGTCTTTGAATTGCCCTCACAGGCAAAGCTGTCCCCAAGTTAGTTCCCGGTTCGTGGTCAAGAGCCCGACCCTGATTCTGGGCTGTTGCGGAAGCCAACCTATCCGGCACGGGCACCAGGTTTTTCAGCCTTCCGACCGGCCTCCCGGCAAAACTGGCCGTGCCGCTGACGGTCCTTCCTGAAACGGTCGGTTCGGGGTTTCGGGAAAAATTCGGTGGGAGTTTGTCCGCTTTCATTCGTCGCGACTCAACTCGAGTAGCGCCGGCGGTGGCGGCGTTCGTATTCCTTCTGCTCGCTGAGCCGACCTAGTCGTGCAGTGATTCGATCTGCCCATCGGGAAGGAAATACATTATCGCTGGTGTCGCGATGAGCAGCAGGGCCACCGGTACGAACAGCCAGGATAGCGTGATTGTAAACGTCGCTCATTAACGCGTGTCGCTAAAATCAACCTTTCCGGAACGGGACCTCGGCCGGAAACTCCGATCAGCGACTTGTAGGGCCGCACTAATTACGCAGAGCCCTGGTCGTCGATTTGCGCCGGAGACGGTGGGATTAGCAACGCGCCGAAATGGCGCATCCGGGGAATATCGGATTGGGAGTTGCGGGGACAATAGGGGGCCGATTCAGTTTCCGCCCGTCACCCTCCCCTGATACCACTCCCGGATCCGATCCCCCTGAAATCAAGTCTGACTCATCTGGCGATCATCGTCGGGGAACTGCAGATGCGAAACGTGGCCCTGATTTGCACAAGCCAGGGAATCGACACCTCGAAGCAGAATTCCGTTGGCCAACTCCAACTCGGCGTGCTCATGGCCGTTGCCGAATTCGAACGTGCGACCTCCAAGCCGGCCTGTGCAAGGCGGTTGGGCATGGGGCATTGCACCACAACTCCACAGCGTGGTGGTGCGACTGGGCTTCGTTCCGGTTGGCTGAAAGAGGTATCACGCTAACACCACCGAATTCAGGTTGTTCTGCCTGCGCTAGGCCGTGCTATTTCCACAGCGCACGAATACTGGTTCCCCTCTCTACGAGACAAATCCCATGCAAGCCTCGGCTCGCCTCCTAGCTATCACGGTCCTCACCGCGGTTCTCTTCCCCACGCTCCGCGCCCAATCCGCCACCGGTGTGATCGAGGGCCGGGTGTTCAACGCTGCGACTGCCACCGCCCTGGCGAATGCGCGCATCACCCTCGAAGGCACCGGCCGTGAGGCCGTGACCGACGAGAGCGGTTCCTATCGCTTGGCCGGCGTGCCGACGGGCGATGTGCGCGTGAGCGTTACCTACGTCGGCATGGCGCCGCAGATGGCGACGATTGCCGTGCCCGCGGGCGGCGTAGCCCGGCGGGAGTTTGAACTTGTGCTTGATCGCACCAAGCGCGGCGAGGCTGCTGAGACGGTTAAACTCGAAGCGTTCACGGTGATCGAGGACCGCGAGATGAGCGCGCAGGCCGTCGCGCAGAATGAGCGGAAAAACGCCGCCAACATTCGGCAAATTGTTGCGTTCGACGAGTTCGGCGACCGCGGGGCGGAGGATATTGGCGAGTTGATGCGTTTCCTCCCGGGCGTCGGCGTCGTCGACGGCGGCCAGACCGCCAGCACGATCGCGCTGCGCGGTTTTCCTGACAACAACACTGCGATGCAGATCGACGGGGCCGAACTTGCCAGCGCCCGCGGCAACAGCCGCACGCAGTCGCTGCTCGACGTGCCGATGGCCAACATCTCGCGCGTCGAAGTCAACAAGGTCCCCGTGCCCGATCAGCCCGCGAGCGGGATCGGCGGCTCGATCAATATCATCAGTAAAAGCGGATTCGAGGCCAAGCGGCCGATCTTGAACTACAAAGTTTACCTGATCACGGATGGTTACACCGGACTCACATTCGACGGCGGGCCGCGCGGGCCGACGGATCTGCTGAGCCCGAAACACCAGCAGCCCTCGTTCGATTTCACCTACCTGTTGCCCGTGAACAAGAAGTTCGCGCTCAGCTTCGGTGGTTCACGCTCATGGCGGCTCAAGCCGATGGAACGCGACAACGCCCTCGACACGCAGGCCGACTGGAACTTCATCGGCGGCTTCCAGCGCCTGAGCACTTGGCTCAGCCTGGCCAATGTCATCCAGTCATGGTCCGCGCAAATCGGCGCCGATTGGAAACTCGCGGAGCGCGACGTGCTCAGCGCCAGCCTCCAGCATCGCTACGTCTCGAACAATATCATGCGCTTGAGCTACGTCGCGACCTACGGCGCGGGCGCGACCGGCAATTCGAAGTTCACGCAGGGGGCGGCCACCGCCGTCGGCACCGTCGCGCAGGGCGCGGGCACCAATCAGGAAACCGGCGCCGACACCACGCACCTCACGCTCAAATATTCCCACCGTGGCGACACATGGAAGATCGAGGCGCTCGGGGCGCTCTCGCGGTCGCAGTCGTTTCTCGACGACATCGACAACGGCCACTTCAACGCCGCCACCTCATCAATCACCGGCCTCATCCTCCGCGGCGAGGGCACCGGCGAGGACGATGCGCACATCCCGGTCCGCTACACGGCCACCAACGCGGCACGCGCGCCGGTGGACATCTTCGGCGGCGGCAACTTCGTTCTCGGCAATCCCACCTCCAACCAAAACAAGGTCCTCACGCAGAAGCGCACGGGCAAACTTGATCTCACGCGCAGCTTCGCGGGGCCGGTGCCATTTATCTTCAAGACCGGCGTCTACGTTGACCAACAGGTCCGCGATCAGAAAGCCTTTGCGCAAACGTGGACATTTACCCCGAACGGCCTGACGACGAATGCGGCGAAACTCGCCTCAAATTTCGACGTCTTCGACTCCGCGTTCAACGCCACCGCGCCGACGAGTTTTGGCAACAAGGTCAACTGGATCAGTCTCCCGAAGTTCTACAATCTCTACAAAGCGCAACCAACGTGGTTCGTGCGCAACGAGGCCACCTACCTGCAGAACTACACGGCCAACTCCCGCAAACTCGCCGAGACCATCTCTGCCGCGTATGTGCGTGGCGATGTGCGCCTGCTCAACAACCGCCTGCTCGTGGTCGGCGGCGTGCGCTTCGAACAGACAAAGGACGACGGCCAGGGCCAGCTCGACGATCCCACCGCGCAATACCAGAAGAACGCCGCGGGAAATCTCATCGACGGCAACGCCACCACCGCGGGCATCCAGCCCGTCCTGATCACGACCGACGCCCGCGCCCGCGCCCAACTCCGCTTCAAGGAACGCGGGACACGCGCCATCCGCACCTACAGCGATTTCTATCCAAGCCTCAATTTCACCTACAACCTCACCGAGGAGCTCCTGCTCCGCGGCGCGCTGTCCCAGACCATCGCGCGGCCAAATCTCAACAACATCATACCCGGCACGTCGATCGCCGATCCCACCGCGACGAACCTCACCATCACCGTCAACAACACGGGCCTCAAACCCTGGCTCGCCCGCGGCTACGATCTCTCGCTCGAGTCCTACCAGATCAAGGGAGGCTTCGGCTCGGTCGGCGTGTTCCAGCGCGACATCAAGGATTTCTTCAACTCGGTCACCACTCGCGCCACGCCCGAACTCCTCGATCGCTACGGACTCCCCGACGATCCGCTCTATCTCAACTACGACATCACCACGCTCTCGAATGGCACGAGTGCCCGCATTACCGGCTTCGAGTTTTCCTACAACCAATCACTGCTCTTCCTGCCACATTGGGCGCGCGGTTTCCAGGTTTTCGTCAACGCGACGCGCCTCCACCTCTCCGGCGGCGACCAGGCGGATTTCTCCTCGTTTGCGCCGAGCAACTATGCGGGCGGCCTCAACTTCGTGCGGCCGCGATTCTACGTGAAGCTGTCCTTCACCTATCAGGGTGAGACGCGCCAGGGCGCCGTCGCCGCGAGCGCCGCCAATGGCATTCCCGCCGGCGTGTTCAACTACCAGGGCAAGCGCCTGCGCGTCGGCCTCAATGCTCAATACAGTCTGACGAAACGCCTCGCCGTCTTTGGCTCGATGACTGACATCAATGGCCCCGGCTTCAACATCGTGAACACCCAATACGCTCCCGACAGCCTGGAGTATGAGAAGAAGCGCCGCCGTCAGGAGCTCGGCTCGATCATCACGGTTGGCCTCAAGGGTGAATTTTGATTTGTGGCGCGCGTATCTTTTTCTTGGACCCAAAAATTCACCCACCGCCCGGCACGCCTGACTATGCAAAGCCCATACGCTGGCAGGAACTCGGTTTCTACACCAACGACGGTGTGCGTGGTTCCTTCTGAAGTCACTCCCATGCGCTGTTCCGCAACTCTAATTTCCGCTGCCACCTTCGGGCTCGCTGCGGCACTTTTTTCGGTCGATCCCGCGCTCGCGGCCTCACCGCTCCTCGAGAAGACGCACCTCTTTGAGGAGAAGACCGACGGCTTCGTATCGTATCGCATCCCGTGTCTCGTCGTCACGGCGCGGGGCACCGTGCTCGTCTTCTGCGAGGCGCGGAAATACTCCGGCTTGGACTGGGGAGAAATCGAGATTCACCAGCGCCGTAGCACCGATGGCGGTCGCACGTTCACTCCAGCCCGTCAGGTGGCGCACGTGGGCGCACGCCTGCCGCGCAATCCCGCCAACGCCGAGCAGCCGCCCGGCAAAGTGATCGGCGAGCCGGGGCAGCAGACGGTAAACAACCCCGTGGCCATCGCCGGCCGCGACGGCACGGTTCACCTGATCTACTGCGTGGAATATATGCGCTGCTTCTATGCCCGCAGCACCGACGACGGCCTCACGTGGAGCAAGCCGGTGGATATCACCGCCGCGCCCGATCAATTTCGTCCGGAGTGGCCGTGGCGCGTGGTCGCGACCGGACCCTGCCACGGCATCCAGCTTCGGAACGGTCGCTTGGTCGTTCCGGTGTGGCTGGCGAAGGCGGAAGGCGGCGCGCACGGCAACGCCGGCGTGGCGACGATTTTCAGCGATGATCGCGGAGCCACCTGGCAGCGCGGCGAAATCGCGGTCCACAATACGGCCACCACGCCGGGCACGAGCGAAGCCACCCTGGCGCAACTCAGCGACGGACGCGTGATGCTCATCGCGCGCAACCACGCCCCGGCCCATCGGAAGGTGGTCGTGTTCAGTCGCGACGGCGCGACGGGGTGGAGCCGCCCCGAGTTTGCCGAGGCGTTGCGCGAGCCCATCTGTCAGGCGAGCCTGTTTAGCTACGACGATCCCGCCGCCCCCGGGAAATCGCGCCTGCTGTTTTCCGGCCCGGAATCGCTTGAGCGCGCCGACGGCAAGGCCGCGCCTGGCGCCCGCCGCGACCGTCGGAACCTCTCCGTCAAGCTCAGCCACGACGACGGACGGACGTGGGTAGCGACGCGCACGCTCGAGCCGGGCCCGAGCGCTTACAGCGACCTCGCGGTGCTCCCCGACGGCACGCTCCTCTGTTTCTACGAGAGCGGCCGACCCGGTGCGACCCGCCCGAACTCCAGGAGCACCGATTGGCCCTACGCCCGCCTGACACTCGCGCGTTTCAATCTCGAATGGCTCACCGCCAGCGAACCAGCGGGAGGCGGCACGCCCCCGTGAAATCCGAAGCCGACCTGCTCCCGGCTATCGCCGGCAGGAAAATCCCACCCGCGGCCCCGCGCCCGTAAGGTCAAAGAACTCATGCGACCTCTCGGTGATGGAATTTCAGGAGGCCAACAAGGCGCTCGCGGGTTTGGATCTTGCCCGTCGAACTACCAATCCGGTCTGGTGGTGTCGGGAACAGAATCACGTTTTCCTTCCCTTGGTGATTTCTCTCTTCGTGATAATGCCGAGCATAGTTCGAGAGCACGTGGCGAAGCG
>JBIJCX010000361.1:0-8404 GCA_044344465.1 Opitutaceae bacterium | reverse complement strand
ATTTCCATGTTCTCTCATATCGCGTGATGGCTCCCAACTTCGCGCCGAACGATCGCGGCGCTGGAAATACCGCATCCGACTGTTTTGAAGCCGGTTACGAATCGAACCTCAATTTGGCACTGTACCTTCTGGAAAATAGGTACTTAGGATAGGAATGCACCCGCATTCCCGCCGCGGACGAAAACGTACACGTAATGCAACGCTTGATACGCCACGCTCCCGCTCGCCTCGCTCCGGCCGCGCCGGTGACGAGGTGTTCGGATTTGGCGCGGCCTTTGCGCAGATGCTCGGAGGCCGCCCGGCGGCGGACGCGCTCCGGCGCGGGCGGGGCCGCCCGCCGCGCGTGCCGCTGACGGCGCTGCTGGAAGCGCTGGTTTTTCACGTCATGCACCGCTTCGGCACTCTCGGCGAACATTTCGCGCTGCTGCACGAAGACGCGCTGGGCGACAGCGGGTGCTCCGAGCGCCGGCAGCTTCTGCCGTGGCAGGTCTTCGCCGGGTTGATGCAGCGCGCGTTGCGTCCTCTGGCCCAAACGCGCCGGCACAAGGAATGTTTCTGGCGCGGCTGGCGCCTGGTCGCGGTGGACGGCATCCAATTCAGCCTGTACAACACCCCGCAGAAAAACGCCAAGCTGCGTAAGGCGAAGAGCCGGCGCGGGCGCGCCGCGTTTGCCAAGATCGTCACCAGCGTGCTGCTGGAAGTGGGGCTGCACAATCCGCTGGCCGCCGCCATCGGCCACGACGGCCGCTCGGAATGGGAGCTGACCCGCAGCTTGCTGGCCCAGTTGCCGAAGGGGGCCCTGCTGCTGGCCGACCGGCTCCACGATTGCGCCGCGTTTGCGACGCAGGTCCTGGCCGCCTGCCAGCGCGTGGGCAGCCATTTTCTGATCCGGGCCCGTAGCAATATCAAAGTGCGCACGCTGCAACGCCTCAAAGATGGCAGCCGTTTGGTCGAGGTGCCGGTGCGCGCGAAGGGCAGTCGCACGATCCTGGAGCATCTGACGCTGCGCGAGATCCGCGTAAAGGTCCGCCGCGCGGGGCATCGCACGCAAGAGCTGCGCCTGTGGACCACACTGCTCGATCCGGTGGCGGCGCCCGCGCTCGAGCTGGTGGCGTTGTACGCTCAGCGCTGGGAGCACGAATTGTATTATCGCGAAGTAAAGCGGGTGCTGCGCAAGGACGAGTTGCTGAACAGCCATACCGTCGAAACCGCCGCGCAGGAGATCGCCGCACTGGTGCTCGCCAGTGCATTGATCGCGCGGGAACGCATGCGCGCCGCGGCGGGCGAAGGGCCGGTGCTGCGGATCAGCTTTGCCAAGACGCTGGAGCTCCTGCGGCCCCTTTGGCTGGTGTTTGCGCTGGGTGACGATCTGCTGACCGAGGACCAGAAGCGGCAGTTGACCGAGCGTTTTTACGAGCAGGCACGCCGCTGTGCCACCCCGCCGAAGCGAGCGCGCTCTTGCCCCAGGGCCGTGCGACAACCTGTCAGCAAGTGGCCCCGCCTCGTCAAGAACGAGTCGTATGAAGGCCCGGTGCGCTTCCATTTGATATGAATTCCCGAAGGGCATTAGGCTTAGGTGGCGGGTAAGAGGAAGTCCCGGTTCGGACCAGTTGCCTTGTCGCTGCATCGTCCGATAATCGGAATCGTCGGAGACGGATTGCCGCCCACTACACTGTCATGAAATCACTCGACCGGAATCATGGAAACTATGGCATGAATGCCGACGGCACGATCCTGGTCGTGGACGACACCCCGGCGAACTTGCTGTTGTTGGTGGACACCCTCACGGCGGAGGGGTACCAAGTGCGTGAGTCGGAGAGCGGTCTTCGCGCGTTGGAAATGGTCATGGCCGATCCGCCGGACTTGATCCTGCTGGATATTCGCATGCCGGTCATGGACGGATTTGAGGTCTACCGGCAGTTGCAAGCCCGCCCTGAGGCTCGCGACATCCCGGTCGTGTTCATCAGTGCGAGCGGTGAGGGCGAGGAGCGCGTGAGAGGCTTGGAACTGGGCGCGGTGGATTTCATCAGCAAGCCGTTCCGGCGGGAGGAATTGCTGGCGCGCGTTCATACCCACCTGGAACTGCGCCGCCTGCGCGTCCGGCTTGAAGTGCAATCGGAAGGGCTGCGGCGAATCAACGAACAACTCCGGATCGAACTAGAAGAGCGCAAACGGGCGGAGAAGGCGCTGAGCGATAAGAATGACGATTTGGCCGCCGCTCTTTCCAGCGTGAAATCGTTGAGCGGGTTGCTGCCGATCTGTGCGGCCTGCAAGAAAATCCGCGACGATCAGGGCTACTGGAGCCAGGTAGAGTGTTATGTCGAGGAGCACTCCGAAGCCACTTTCACCCACGGCATGTGTCCGGAGTGTGTCAAGAAGTGGTATCCGGACCTTGATGGCACCGTGCCCGAGTCTTCGTCCGGCAAGGCTCGGTGAGCCTGTCAGATCTGGCTCGACGATGCCGGCACGGTGCCGGCCTTGTCAGAAAGCCGCAAAGGGAAATGCCGCAAAGGGACAGGTCGAATTTCGCCTGCACCGCAGGCTCCTCCCCTCGGATCAAATGCCTCGGGGTGACGCGACAGTTTTTCAAATCGTGCAGCTGCCGGATTAGATCCTGAATCGCGTCCAGTCCGTGATGACGCGACCAAACATTGTGCGGAATTCCGCACGATTGGTTTCTGGCGGCCTGCTGGACGAGTACCGCGGCATCAGCCCGGCGGCCCGTCGCAACCGTTGTCCGCGCCTTCAACGATTTGTCGGCCCGGACCGGCCGGCCGACAACGGCACCTGCGCCGGACTCGCGAGATAGGCGATCAATTCCTGCGTCTCGCGGGGCGACAAGCCCTGCAGCAGGCCCTCCGGCATCATCGAGACCGGCGACACGGTCCGCCGCCGGATCTCGTTCGTGGGCACAACGACCTTTTCGTTGATTGCCCGCACCGTCACGGCGCCCGGCGTTTCGGAAATCACGAATCCGGATACAACCCGTCCGTCCGTCGTCTCGAGGATCTGTAGCTGATAATCGCGCGACACCGCCGCGTTCGGATGGATGATGTTTTCGAGCAGGTAATCGAGGTTGGTCCGCTGCGATCCCGTGAGCTCGGGTCCGATCTCGCCGCCTTCGCCGAAGAGCCGGTGGCAGCTGGCGCAGAGCTTCTCGTACGTCGCCCGGCCGGCGGAGCGGTTCGCGGCCTGGATCGCGCCGGGCGTGAGGCTCCCGCGATAATTCGCGATGAGCCGCGTCTTTTCCGCCGGAGTGCTGCGCAGATCGCCCCAGAGGGCCGCGGTGCGCTGCGTGATCGTGGCGTCCCCGAGACCGGTCAACTGCCGGGCGGTGTAGGCTGTGAGTTCGCCGCGCGGAATCGCATTGCCCTCCACTGCGTCGAGCAGGCGGGAGGCCCAGGCCGGCCGGGAGGCCAGGGTCTGGATGGCATCGCGCCGGGCGGCGGCATCGAAGTGGCCGAAGCGGCCGAGCAGCCTGCCGGCCGTCTCCGGATGGTCGAACGCGGCCAGACCCCGGGCGGCGGCAGCGACGGTCGCCGGATCGGCCAGCAGCGCGAACAGAAGCGGGGCGAGGTCGGCTGGTTTCTTGGCCACGAGGGCGGCGATGGCCTGGCGTCGCTCTTCCGCGTCGTGCCTGGGGTCGGCGGCCTGCCGGTGGAGTTCGGCGAGGGCAACGGGATCGTCGAAGACCAGGGCCAGCTTTGCCACCGGCCCGCGCAATTGGGGAGCCGTCACCTGGCGCAGCGCGGCGTAGGCGGCCGGCCAGGACGGCGGCAAACCGGGGTTGCGCAGGCCCTGGCTCGTCAGGCCGGCGAGCAGGCCGTGGATAATGTCGCCCTGGATTGCGGGATCCTTGCCGGCTGCGAGCAACCGGATGAGCGGCTCCAGAGCCTCGGCGTCGCGGGCCTCCTCGGTGTATCGCCGGGCCACGTGCCGGCGGACCAGCGGGATTTTGGCCGCCGCCGCGAGCGCCACAAACGCCGCGCGGTCTTCGCGGAGCATCGGCTCGATGCCATACCAGATCATCAGCGGCAAATTCTGGTCGGCCGCGTCCTCGCCGTGCGCGGCGAGGGCCTCACCGATCGAGCGGCGTGCCGCCGGGTCGAGCCGCGGCAACGCGCTGGCCAGATGAAGCCGCACCAGCGGCGCCGGGTCGCGCTCGGCCAGGCGGCCAAACGTGGCGAGCGCGGCGGGCCCCGGGGCGCGTTCTTCGACGAGCAATTGGATCGCCCAGGCGCGCACGTATTCGTTTTCGTGATCGAGCTGGGTAGTCAGGAAATCGTCGCCGGCGCCGCCGGTGACATGCAGCGCCCAGAGGGCCCGCAGCTTGCGGGACACGTCGGGGTGCCCGGCGAAAAGCCGGCGGAGTTCCTGGCGCGCGGACGAAAGATCACGGCCCGCGGCGGCGCGTTCCTGAAGCAGGCGTCGCGCATGGCGGACGTGCCAGTCGTTGCGGTGGAGCTGGCGGGCGACGAGGCCGAGGTCATCGAGTTGATCGATCCGGCCCTCGGGGGCGCGCGGCGTGCCGTAGGCAATCTTGTAGATGCGGCCGGTTTCCTTACGCGTATTGCGCACGCTGTGACACTCGCCGGTATCGGACCAGTCGATCGAATAGACGGCACCATCGGGCCCGTAGCGCAGGATGACGCCCATAAACCACGGATCGCGCGACCGCATGAAGTCGGGTGCATGGGACGCCGCGAAGCCCGACCCCGAGCGACGCAGCACATCCTGGTTGATGCGCCGCCCGTGGATGTTGTGCATGAAGATCGAGTGGCGGTAGCGATCCGGCCAGTTGTCGCCCAGATAGATCATCGCCCCGCAATGCGAGTGCCCGCCCCCGGCCGCGTCCTCCTCGGTGGTGCCGAGCCCGTCCTGCACGCGGCCTTGGCCGACGAAGTGGAGATGGTCCGCGATCGTGGCGATCCGCTCATAGGCGAACTGACTGGACTCCCGATTGCGCCACGGCTCGTAGTGCGCGCCCGGGATGACGTGATAGAGATGCGGATCGACGGAAGTCGTGGTGAACGCCTGGCCGTGGTCATCCCAATCGATCGCCCAAGGATTGGTGATGCCATCGATGACCGGTTCCCAGACGTGGCGGACGGGATGGTAGCGCCAGACGCCGCCGTCGAAACGGGTGCGTTGCGCCTTGGGTGTGCCCGGCTTGCCGATGAGCGACCAGTTGGTCCGGCCGTGCGTGTTGTAGAGCCAGCCGTCGGGGCCCCAGGAGAATCCGTTGGCCAGATTGTGGGAATTGGCATGGGTGCCGAAACCGTCGAGCAGCACCTCGGGCTCGCCATCGGGCCGGTCGTCGCCATCGCGATCGGGGATAAAATAAAAGTTGGGCGGTGACATCACCCACACCCCGCCGAAGCCGACCTCGATACCGGTGATGTAATTGAAGAACTCGGAGAAGACCGTGCGCTGGTCGAAGCGACCGTCGCCATCCTTGTCCTCGAAGATCACGATGCGGTCGCCCGGGGTCACACCGTGCTTGGGATAGTTGAAGGCCTCGGCGACCCAGAGCCGGCCGCGATCGTCGATGGCAAACGAGACTGGCTGGCGCACGTCGGGCTCGCCGGCGAAGAGCGTCACCTTGAAGCCGGGCGGCACGACCATGGTCGCCGCCGCCTCCGTCGGCGGCAGTGGGGCGGCGATCTCGGGTTGAAGGCCCTTTTGCGCAAAGACCGCGGCCGGCAGGGCGGAGAGCAAAAACGCCAGGGCCAGGGCACGGAACCGGGTGTGGGGGGATGACGACATCGGGGCGAGTGAGGACTCTCGTTGGAGCGGCCCGGGGTCGGCAATTTATTTTCCACCGGAGTCTGGGGTGTTGGGCCCATCTCCGCATCCGCCCGAAGAGATTTCCGAGGCATTCAAACTTGCGCCCACGGAACACACGGAGCCCACGGAGCACACGGAACACACACAAGTCTGATTCCCTTCAGTGTATTCTGTGTGTTCCGTGGGCAATCTCTGGCTTGTCGAATGGAGGGCCGAGCTCCGCCGAGGCCGATTCCTTGACGAACAGGTTTCGGCCTCGGCCGCGCTCGGCCCTCCACGAGCGGAAAAGTTCGGCGGCACCGGTCATTGATTCCCTTTGAAATCCGGCTGATCTCGGGCCTGATCCTCGGCATGTCTCCTGGCGTCGTCGGACAGCGTTGCATGAGTGAACGGGAACCCGAACTGGGTCTCGGGGTGGTCGCGTCGGTGGATGCTTCGCGCATCGGGATCGCATTCCCCGCGACCGGCGAGAAGCGCCTTTACGCGCTCGGCACCGCGGTGCTCAAACGCGTGCAGTTTCGCGCGGGCGAGACCATCGTGACCCGCGACGGCGCGGCGCTCCTCATCGAGTCCGTGGCCGAGGAGGCCGGGGTGCTGGTCTACGCGGGGCAGGGGAGGCGGGTGCGGGAGGATGAGATTTCCGATGTGACGAGCGTTAGCCTGCCGCAGGAGCGGTTCCTGGCCGGCCAGGTGGATCCCTGCGAAGTGTGGAACCTGCGCCACCGGGCGTTGCAGGCGCAGTGGCGGTTCCGGCAATCCGATGTCCGGGGCTTTCTCGGCGGGCGGCTCGAACTCATCCCGCATCAATTCTATATTTTGCAGGAAGTCTCCTCCCGGCAGATTCCGCGCATCCTGCTGGCCGACGAAGTCGGCCTGGGAAAGACCATCGAGGCGTGTCTCATCCTGCAACGCCTGCTCGCGGTCGGCAAAGCCCGCCGCGTGCTCATCCTTGTGCCCGAGTCGCTGACGCACCAGTGGTTCGTCGAGCTGCTGCGCCGGTTCAACCTGTGGTTCAGCATTTACGACGAGGAGCGTTGCCTCGCGTGCGAGCAAAGCGACCCGGACCAGAACCCGTTTCTCGCCACTCAACTTGCCCTCTGCAGTGTCGGACTGCTGGCGGGAGATGATCGCCGCCGGGAGCAGGCGGTCGCGGCCGGCTGGGACATGGTCGTGGTGGACGAGGCGCATCACCTGGAGTGGACGCCGGCATCGGCGAGCCCGGAGTACGCGCTGGTCGAACAGCTGGCCCGAAGTTGTCCGGGGCTCCTGCTGCTCACGGCCACGCCCACGCAGCTCGGGCTCGCCGGCCACTTTGCGCGCCTGCGGCTGCTCGATCCGGATCGTTACGATGATTTCGAAAAGTTCCTCGGCGAGGCGGCGAATTTCGGCGCGGTGGCCGGCATTGCCGGGAAGATCATCGAGCACCATACGCTGCGGCCAAAAGACCACACGACCCTGAAGAAAATCTTCAACCAGGATCCGGAACGCCTGGGCCAGCTCCTCGACGCGCTGGCGCAGGGCCAGCCGGGGGCACGCGAGGCGTTGATCAAGACCCTGCTCGATCAGCACGGAACCGGCCGGGTGGTGTTTCGCAACACGCGGGCCACCATGTCCGGATTTCCGAAGCGGAAATTCTGTCCGGCGCCGCTCGACAGCGAGCGGGCGAAAGGGCCTGCCCCCGCGCGAACGAACGCGGACGGGGATGGGGACGGTGATCTGGCGGAGCGCCAGATCGGTCACGCGGCCACCGGCGCGACGCTGCTCGCGAGGATTTCCCGCGAGTTTGAGGCCGAGGAGACCGGTCACGCCGCCGGCATCCGTTACTCGTTTCGGGACGACCCGCGGATCGACTGGTTGGTGGCGTTCCTCAAGAAGCATCGTCCGGCCAAGGTGCTCCTCATCTGCAAGTCCCAGCGCAAAGTCGCGGCCATTGAATTCGCGCTGCAGGAAAAGATGAGTGTGAAGGTCGGGCTCTTCCACGAAGGCCTGCCGTTGGTGCAGCGCGATCGGAATGCCGCCTGGTTTGCGGAGCCGGAGGGCGCGCAACTCCTGATCTGCTCCGAGATCGGCAGCGAGGGCCGCAACTTCCAGTTTGCCCACCATCTCGTGCTGTTCGATCTGCCCTTGAATCCGGGCTTGCTCGAGCAGCGCATCGGCCGGCTCGATCGCATCGGCCAGACCCAGACGATTCGCATTCACGTGCCCTACGTCACGGGGAGCAGCGATGAGGCCGTGCTCGAGTGGTATCACCGCGGCCTCGATGCCTTCGAGACCCCGCTGCACGGTGGCAATGACTACCAGAACGAGTTCAAACCGCGTCTGCTGGAGCTGGCGCTGGCCCACGGCGCGGGCCGCGGCGGCGGGCGGAAGCAACTGGAGGAATTCATCGCGGAAACGGCGCAGTTCAGAAAAGCCCTTTCGCTCAAGATGAAGCAGGGTCGCGACCGCCTGCTGGAGCTGAACTCCTTCAATCGCGAGACCGCGTCCCGCGTGATCGAGCGGATTCGCGCCGTGGATACGGATCGGTTCCTGAGAAATTTCCTCCTCGCGCTGCTCGATCACTTCGGGGTGCGAATCAAGGAGCACGAGGAAGGCGACGTGTTCCTCGACCCGAGCC